>DASCQR010000058.1:0-4804 GCA_036013185.1 Candidatus Nitrosopumilus sp.
CTGATGGGATTGAAAAAATTGCTTTACTCAAATCTGATTCTAATGAACTAAAAATTGGTTCTCCTAATCCTACTGGCACATTTGTTGAAATTGATTCAATAATTCCGCCTAAAGAATCTCCTTTTTTCTTTGCATCTAGAATTGTTTTTCTCATTTTTTCAGCCGTTTTTTCTTCAGGACATCTTACTTCATTTTTATAAATTAATTTTGACATTTTTTCACTGAATTCTTTTTCCATCTTTATTTTTCCTATCTGTGTTGTAAATGAATTAATTTTGATTCCAAGTGTTTTGTTTAGTAATTTTCTTGCTATTGCTCCACCCATGACATGTGTTGCAGTCAATCTTCCTGAAAATCTACCTCCTCCCCTATGATCATTAAATTGATTGTACTTCATCATTGCAGGATAATCTGAATGACCTGGTCTTAATTTTGTTTTTAAATTTTCATAATCTTCTGATTTTTGATCTGCATTCCAAATTAACATGGTAATTGGTGCACCTGTTGTAAATCCTCTAAAAACTCCTGACACAATTTCTACAATGTCTCCTTCTTTTCTTTGAGTTGAAATAATATTTTGACCTGGTTTTCTTAAATCAAGCATTTCTTGGATTTCTTTTTCATCAATTTCTAATCCTGCAGGACATCCGTCTAAAACTGTGCCAATTGATCTTCCATGACTTTCACCAAAACTTGTCAAAACTAGACGCTGACCTATCGAACTTCCCGGCAACACACTATCTAGTTTAGTTATGTTTATAATTCCTCGTGGTTTTACAGGAATTCTCTTGGTAAATCTGTGATAATTGGTAAAAACTGTGATTTTTGCTTATCTTGCTAGTTTTTTGATTTATGACTATACAATATCGATTTTTGCGCCTAATCTATTCATTTCTTGAATGAAATTTGGATATGAAACCTGAACTGATTCTGAATCTGTAACTGTACAATTCCCAATATAGGTTCCTGCAATACAAAATGCCATGAATAATCTATGATCATTCTCTGAATCTAATTTAGCTCCTGTTAAGTTTTCTGAAGATTTCAAAATTAATCCATCTTCTTTTTCATCAACAATAATTCCAATTTTTGGTAATTCTCTTGCAAGTATGGAAATTCGATCTGTTTCTTTTAATCTCGCATGTTTTACATTTACAATTTCAATTGGTTCTGATGAAATTAATGATAAAATTGCTAGTGGTGGCAGAAGATCCGGAGAATTTCTTAAATCAAAAATTCCTCCTGTTAATTTTTCAGGTGATTTAATTTTAATCTCATTTTCATTAATTGTTACTGTAACTCCTAATTGTTCCAAAAAGTCAATGAATGCTTCATCTCCTTGCGGTAGATTTCCCATACTTCCTTTAATCGTAACATTTTCTCCATTAAGTACAGTAAAAGAAAGAAGTAATGCTAAACTTGAAAAATCTATTGGGACATTGAATGTTGTATTTTTATAAATTTGTGGTGATATATTGTATTTCTTATACGGAATCAATGTTTGAACTGATACTCCAAATTTTCTCATTGTTGCAATTGTTGCATCTAAATATGGTTTTGAAACTAAGTCGCCTTCAATAGTTAAATTAATTCCATTTTTTGTTAATGGTGCAGAAATTAATAATGATGAAATAAATTGACTTGATAAATTTCCTGGAATTTTTATGTTTCCTCCTAAAATATTCCCTTTAATTTTTACTGGAGGTTTCCCATTAGTTGAACTACATTTTGCACCAATACTTGCTAATGCATCTAACAATGGTTGCATCGGTCTTTTTTGAATACTATCATCTCCTGTCAAAATAATTTCTTCAGAAAATAGGCTTGCAATTCCAATTGCAATTCTGATGGTTGTTCCAGAATTTTCAGTATTAATCTCTGGTACTCTTGAGCCTATTTTGATTGATTCTTTTACGATTATTGTTGAATCATTTATTTCTATGATTGCACCAAATTTTTTACATGCTTCAATGGTTGCTTTAGTATCTGCTGAAATCAAAATGTTCTCTACTTTACTGTTGTTACCTGCAAGTGATGCTAGAAAAATTCCTCTATGTGTATAACTTTTGTTTGAAGGACAATCCATAACTCCACTAATTTTTGATTTCTCTACTTTACAGTTCATGTACTTCTGCCTTTTTGTTATTTATTTTTGAAACAATAACCCTCCCTTCTAAATTTGAAAATATTTTTTTAACATTGGAAATATTTTCTTTTTTTACAATTGCTGCAATTGCTGGGCCATTTCCTGATACTGATGCTCCTAATGCACCTTTGTCAATTAAATCCACTATAATCTTAGGATCTGAATTTAAAATGGAAGATGTGGCTAAACCATTTATTGTCATTGCATCCCAATACTTTTTTTCATTTGCTAACTCCCATGCATTATTGAAAATTGATGATAGTATTTTTAATTTCTTTAAATTCCCTCTTTTTCTATTTTTGGGAATAAAAATAACTGCACTTAGATTTGATGGAATTTTCTCAAAATTTATTCTATTTCTCTTTCCGTTATCTGTTACGTTGAATCCTCCATAATAACAAGAACATGCATCATCATATGCCCCAGTAATACTTACTTTACTCTCAATGGACGCATCTACTCCGGCTAAAAGAATTTGCTTATCTGTTAATTTTGGTTTGAATATTTTTGCACATGCTAATGCAACTACGGATGATATTGCACTGGAACTTTTTAATCCGTAACCTGTTGGAATTTCTGAAGTTAATGTAATTGTTATTTTATTTTTTTCTAAATCTTTTTTCGATACAATTTTTTCAATTGTTTTATTGATTAATCTGGAACTAAGACTCTTATTTTCTGATTGAATTATGATTCCTTTTCCTATTGATGTCTCAACAATTGCTTCAACTTTTAGTGATATTCCTAATGTTGCCCCTTTTTTACTTGCTATGGCACTAACTATTGAAACTGCACCATGCACAGTAGCTTTTACTTTTGCCATCAAAATCCTCCTAACAATGCTTTTTTCATTGCATTATAAGGCGCTTTCATTTCGTGCCAAATTTCAAATGCTCTGGTAGCCTGACCTAAAAGCATCTCATATCCGTAAATAACTTCTAATTTTTTTTCTTTTGCTTTTTTAATAAAATCTGTATTCATTGGAGAATACACAATATCATAAATCACTGAATCTTGATTTACTTGTTCAAATGAAATTGGACTTGATTCATTTTTCAATCCTAATGATGTTGAATTAATTATGATGTTATATTTTTGTAAATTTTTAATTTCTTCTATTTTTTTTACATTTGTAGACAATCCAATTCTTGTAGCAAATTCTGATAATTTCTCTGCATTTTTGGTTGTTCTGTTTGCAATATCTACTTCTTCTGCTTTTTCTTTAGACATTCCTGCAATAATGGCTCTTGCAGCACCTCCTGCTCCGATTAACAGTATTTTTTTATCTTGAATTGAAATATTTCTTTTTTTTAATGGCTCTAAAAATCCGTCCATATCTGTATTATATCCTTTCAAAACTCCATCATTATTCACAACTGTATTTACTGCACCAATAATACTACATGATTCATCCATTTTGTCCAGATATTTCATCATTTCAATTTTATGAGGAATTGTAACATTAAATCCACTGATCTTTATTTTTTTAAGCCCTTCAACTCCACTTTCTAATTCTCCCTTTGGAATCCTATATCCAATATATGAAGAATCTAAGTTTAATTCTCTAAACGCTGCACTGTGTATGTTTGGAGATAATGAATGATTGATAGGATCTCCAATTACTGCAAAACTTTTTCCCATATGACTTTTTGAGAAATAGATTGATTTAAACTCTCAATTTTTTATTTGCTACTTTTTAGATTGATTATTTTGTTTACTTCATCTACACTAAACTGTCCTGGTGCAACTGCTTTTCCTAATGATACATACGTGTATGGACTACCAAGATATAGGCACAAAATTCTTGAAATTTTACCCTCATCGCCCATTGCAAATGAAATTAAATTATTTTTCCCTCTTTTATTATACAATTCAAGCATTCTGGTTGCATCGTCTACTGATTTTGCAGTACTAACAATTTTAACATTATTTGAAAATTTACTCATTTTTTTAATTTTGTTCTTTAATTCTACTGTTTTAGGAGTTTTTTTAAAATCGTGCCATGAAACTAATAATTTTGTTTTGGTGCTTTTAAGATATTTTGATAATTCTTTATTTTTATTCAATGTATTAAATTCAACATCTAATAAAAATGGATTATACTCTGCAATTAATTTCAATATGGCGATTCTTTCTTTTTCAGTACCTGTAAATTTTCCGCCTTCATTTTTTGGTCTTAAAGTACACACAATTTTTTTTAAATCTGTTTTAATTATTTCTAATGTTTCGGGAATTTGTTTTGCTTTTAAAAAATCCAGTCTTACTTCTACGTAATCTGATTTTTTTAATGAATCTTTTAATTTATTTTTAATTTTCTTTGGAGAATTTTCTGCAATTGATATACATGTTTTGTATTTCATTTTATTTTTCTAATATGTATTCATCTGAAACTTCCATTCCAAAATGTCTGCCTGTTGCAGGTTTTGCATGAGCCATAACTATGTCTCCTTTTTTTAGATGTGTTACTGATACTAATTGGCCGTTAGGTTTAACGAATCTAATTGTTTCTGCATCTTGTGCAATAATTCCTCCGATTTCATTTCCTACTGATGCTTTAATCATTAACATAGGCCTTCTTTCGATTTTTGATCTTCCAACTGTTGCTCTACGTGCTTTACCTTTAGAATTTAGAATTAATACTTCTGAACCTGTTTCTAC
>DASCQR010000059.1:0-6215 GCA_036013185.1 Candidatus Nitrosopumilus sp.
GCAAGAGGAATGTTTGGTCTTGGTGCAACTATGGCAATTTTGTATGGACAAATTACAACAAACAAACCTGTAACAGTAAAAAGTTCTTCTGATGCAAAAATTCAAAATCAATTTGAAATTCTGTTAGATATTCAAAAAAACAAACCTGTAATTGTAAAACATACAACTAAAGAAGTTGCAAAAAAAGGATTGAGTGTCAGTATTTGTTTAGAGGGTGATTATTCTAAAGCAGGAAATAAAATTCGTGATTATGTTTATGAAACTTCTTTAATCACTCCTTACGCATCAATAACTTTTGATGATCCTAAAGGAAACAAATTCAGTCATCCTAGATTTGTAAAAGATATTCCGCCACCCCCAACTATTATTCGTCCACATCCGCATGGAATTGATGTTGAACGTATACGAAGAATGATAGTTGAATCTCAATTTGAAATTCCAACAATTGATGATGCTATGATTGAAAAAGTTAGAAAAGATTTAGGTTTGTCTGTAAAGAAATTAAGCTTTACATCCATTATGGAAAAAGCAAAGAAAAAATGGAAAACGCTTCCACGTCAAGTTCGAGTTGTTATTGCTTTGATGTCTTTTTTGAAAATGGATTTTGAAAAATTAAACAAAATTAGAATTGAAGATATTGATATGCCAAATAAAAAATTATTTTATTGGGACTTTGGTGACTCTCAATCAAAATCAGTAGATATGGATCCTGAAAGTCAATATTTCAAACAATTAACAAATACAGTTCAAGGTGAACCTTTAACTACATTTTTGACTAAACGATTCCAACGTGTGGGTCCAACAACTGCCGTTAAATTTGCTGAATTTGCAAAATTAAAACCTGAAAAAAGAATGGGAACTTTGAGCAATCAAGAACTTGTTAATCTAAGTGATTCACTTCAAAAATTTGAAGATTTTATGTCTCCTGATTCAAGTTGTTTGGCTCCTTTAGGCGCAGAACCCTTGGAAAAAGGAATCAAGAAATTTTTTAATCCTGATTTTGTTGCAGTTGTTCAACGTCCTGCATCTGCATATTCTGGATTTCCGTTCATTATTGAAATGGGAATAGCTTATGGTGGTGATATAAAATCTGGCGGTCCTCATGTTTATCGATACGCAAATAGAATCCCATTACTTTATGATGAAGGAAGTGATGTAGTTATCAAAGTTGTAAATGATACTGATTGGGGCCGATACAAAGTAAAAGGCGAACCACCTTTCATCATTGTTTCACATATCTGTTCAACAAGAATTCCTTACAAAACTGCTGGAAAAGAAAATGTTGCTGATAGACAAGAAATTGAACGAGAATTGAGATTAGCTTTACAATTCTTGTCCCGAAAATTATCTTCATTTATGTCTAAACGCGGTCAAGCAGAAGCAGCTAAAAAGAGAGCCAATCTTTATGCAAAATACATTCCAATGATTGCTGAATTTTGTACTGAATTAGCTGGCAAGAAAAAAGAACCTAATTATAAGAAAATGTTAGAAACTGAAATTGAAACAGAAAATAAAAAAGCTGTAAAGGAGGAAAAAGAAATTGACAACAAGTAAAGCAAAAAAAGATTCTAAAGCTAAAGCACGAAGTAAAAAAGCTGATGATAAACAAAAGAATGTTCTTGAAATGTTGAAAAGTCATGGTGCAAAAATTTATGAAGATTTAGATAATGGGCAATTCCCAAAATTTTCTATTCCTAGTAGATCTGTAAGTAATATTGTATATGATAAAAAACTTAGACAATATATTTTAGGAAATAATGCTGCTTTGAGAAGTTCTAGAAATTCTGCACAATTAAGATCATTTACACAATTAATGTGGTTAGCATTTTTTGCAAATAGATTAACTAATGAAAAAAAATCATCTACATTAAGGGATGTTTATTATTCATCTCAAGCATTTGCTGTTGAATTTGAAGATCAATCTGAATCTGATAACATTATTGTAGATTTAGAGGCTGTAACCTCAAAACCTAGAGAGGATTTTCATATTTTCCCTGAAGAGAGAAGTTCTATTTTTGGAGATTTGAATATTGAATATACTATTCCTGGTTATGAAGGGAAGACCATGAATTTGGCAAATCACCCTGATGGTTATTCTATAGGTCCTAGTTTAACAACTGCAGAATTAGTTGATACGAGTGCTGAAATTGTTATTGCCATTGAAAAAGGTGGTCTTTTTACAAGATTTGTTGAAGAACAGGTAGATAAAAAATTCAAATCAATTATCATTAATACTGGTGGACAAGCACCACGTTCAACTAGAACATTATTGAAAAGACTTCATGATGAAATGAAATTACCTGTCATTTGTTTGACTGATGGTGATGTGTATGGAGAACACATTGCAATGGTAATTAAATCTGGTTCTGCAAATGCTGCACATCTTAGAGAATTAACAGTTCCAGATGCTAAATGGGTTGGAGTATGGGCAACTGATATTGAAAAATACAAATTACCTACAATTCCAATGACTGAATCTGATATTAAGAGATGTTATGATTTACAAAAAGATCCTAGATATCAAGATGGAATTTGGAAAAAAGAATTAGATGTATTTTTGAGATTAAAAAGAAAAGCTGAGTTGGAGGCTTTTTCAAAATATGGTTTAACAAATATTACTGATAAATATTTGCCACAGAAATTGGAATTGGCAAAAAGTCTTTAGTTATTTTATTCTTAGTGTTAAAACACCATTTCTGTATTTGAAATCAAATATTTGCATTTCATTAGCTCCTTCAATTGGAACTTCTTTTGAAAATCCACCGGTTCCACGAATGTATAATATCCCATCAACTAATCTCACTGCAATTTTATCTTCAGGTCCTGGAACTTCTGCTACAAACACAAATTCTCCTTCTCCTTTGATTAAATCATAAACCCAATTCTTGGTTTCTTGTTCTCTTGCTTGTTCATATGTTGCTGGTTTTTGATCAACTGCCATTTTTTTGATTACCCTGACCCAATAGAACATCGTAATTGCTGCTCCTCCAATTAAAATAAAACTCACATAGCCTGAATCTGCTCTTTGAGTCATCATGTAAACTACTCCTAAAAATATAATTACAATTATTGGAATTACAAAATTTAACGATTGTTCATTTGAATAGGTCTTTTTATAACTTGACAAACAGTAGGAATCAAGGTCCACCAAATATAAAGTATCTTTGATTTTTATTACCATTTTTGAAAATTCTCCTGATGTCTGATCCGTCAAAATCTAAACTTACCTTGAGTGAGATTTTGTTTAAAGGAACAATCATGGCTACAATTGTCACAGTTCCATCGATAGTGGCATTCCTGATTGTTTGGATAATCCTTGAAAATTTACTGACTGCAATAATTATTGGTGGAATCGTCCATTTTATTGCTATGGGATTTAGTCTAAAAATTTCAAGAAAGATTTTGGTAAAAAAATAATCTGTTTCTCATGTTTTATGTACTTGATATTTCCTTTGAAATATGTGGATACTTCTAAACTTGAAACTGATTTGATTTCTGAAATTGAATTATCCCCGATTCAGGCTAAAACATATCTATTAGTTAATCTTCATGGGAAAATGTCTTCATTACAAATTGCAGAAAAATTAAAAATTTTACCAAAAGATGCTCAAAAATCTGCTACTGATTTAATGACTTTGGGTGCATTCATTGATATTTCTGAAACAGAATTCGAAGCAATGCATCCAAGATTTACTTCTGTTAATATGTATAGAAAAAAATGTGAACGAAAAAATATTGAATTTAAACGAAACAAAATTGTTGATAATATAGGAGTAATCTTGGAACCGTTTTATGATGATGCAAGAACTAAATAATGCTAATAGTCAGTGAACAACATTGAGTGATTCAGATGCACCTTCAGGAAAACCTCAAAGTTTTACTAGAAAAACTTTAGGCAAATCCGATGAAGAGCAACCAAAAACTCCTGAAGTTTACAAATGTTGTAATAATCCTCAAATAACATATTTGGGTGTAGTAAATATCAACATTGATCAAAGAACTATTGGCTCTGTTGATGTATGGAGATGTGGTTTTTGTAAGAAACAATTTTGTGAAGAGAAACAACTTGGAATAGAGGAACTTGCAGAAGTTGTAGGAATGCCTAAAATTGATTCTGATGCTAAATGGGCTGTTTCTATATGTAAATTACAACAGGGAAAATACAAATGGAAATTAGTAAAATTAAAAGAAAACAATTCAATTCAACACGAATGTTTGGATGAAAAAATGATTTCGCTTAAAAGTGAAAATTTTAAAATTGAAGATGAACAACATTGGAGCTTTTTAATTGAGGATAACATTAACAAGTCTATTGAGATTTAATTCAAACTAATGGATCTTAAAGTTCACATTAATAATATTCATGGCAGTCAAATGGCTGCAAAAATTACTGGAAATTTCACTTTAGATAATAATGAGTTCCGTTTTACGGCAATTGCTTTTGGTAGGATAGGGGGACAAAATATTGGAGCAAAACTTTCCAAAATAACAGAAAATGAATTAGAAAAATTGGGATATGATGTTGATAAAGTAATACTGACATTGCAACAAAATTTGCTTCAAGGGGATTTGACTATTCCTGAAGGACTCAAAAGAGAATCTTTTGTGGACGATTAAAATTCTGCTTCTTCTAGTGCTTTAGCACAAGAGCAAGTTCTTGTTTTTGGAATTTTATCAATTAATTCAATTAGAATTTTTTTTGTTGTTTCAACATTTTTTCCAAGTGTCTCTAAAACTTCTTTTGCTGTAACTGGTTTATCTGCCCATACATCATAATCTGTAACTGTTGAAATTGATGCATAACACATTTGTGCTTCTCTTGCTAATTGACATTCTGGAACTAATGTCATTCCAATAATATCCGAACCTGTCGTTCTATAAAATTTGGATTCTGCTCTAGTTGAAAAACGTGGACCTTCGATGCAAACATATGTACAATCTTTATGAATTTCAATTTTTTGTTCATCTGTTACTTGGAGAATCGAAGATTGTAATTCTGGACAAAATGGATCTGCAACTGAAATATGGATAACTCTTCCATCTTTAGAAAATGATCCGTCTCTTGATTTTGTAAAGTCTAAAAATTGGGTCGGTAATACAAAATGACCTGGTTCTAACTCTTCTTTCAAACTACCAACTGCTGACGGTGCTATAATTCTTGTAATTCCTAATTCTTTGAATGCCCAGATATTTGCTTTAAAATTAATTAAATGTGGAGGAATGGTATGTTTTTTCCCATGTCTTGGAAGAAATGCAATTTTCCTTCCTTTAAAAATTCCTACAGTAATTGTATCTGATGGTTTTCCGTATGGTGTGTTAATTTCAATTTCTTGTGCATCTTCAAGTAATCCTGAATCATAAATCCCAGTGCCACCAAAAATTCCTATTTCTACATCTTTTTCCATCAATATTTCACCAATGATTTACAATTGTATTTGCTTAGCCCTTTAATTCCATTTAATTCTGTCAACTCTATGATGAATGCAAATCCTGTTATCTCTCCACCTACTTTTTCAATTAGTTTTCCTGATGCTTTTGCAGTACCTCCAGTAGCCAATAAATCATCACAAATTATTACTCTCTGACCTTTTTCTATAATGTTTTTTTGAATTTCAATTGTATCTTTTCCATATTCAATTGTGTATGATAATTTTGCAGTTTTGCCAGGTAGTTTTCCTGCTTTCCTAATCATTATCATGCCTTTATTGTATTTTAATGCTAAAATCGTTGCAAGTAGAAATCCTCTTGATTCAATTCCTGCAAAAACATCTACATTTTTTGGATGAAAATATTTTGAAAACTCATCTGCAATATATGACAATGATGATGGATCTTTTAAAACTGGACTGAAATCTCTAAACAATATTCCTTTTTTAGGAAAATTTGGATATTCTGCAATTTTATCTTTAATGTTCATAAAAATCCCTAAATTCACTAAAATAAAAATTGTATTATTCTAACTTTAACAGTGTTTGTTCTGTAACTATTGAATCACTAACAATAATGGTATATGTTCCAGGAGGAGTGTCTTTAGGAATTGTCCATAAAATTTCACATTTGAATTCAGTTGTAGGTGTGCATGAAAGAATTTCACTGACTAAATTAGAATTTTGATCGAATACTTGTAATGTCACTGATGATTTTTGAGTAGCTGTAATTCCAATTTTGACACTTTCTCCAAATCCAGGAATTTCAATAATTTCTCCAATCGTAAT
>DASCQR010000060.1:0-1871 GCA_036013185.1 Candidatus Nitrosopumilus sp.
TAAATTATTTTCAGATAAATAATGTCGTAAAGAAACATCTTGAGTATTTCCAATTTGAGGTGCAGCAATTTTTTTTCCAATAAAATCAGATGCAGAGTTTATTTCAGAATTAGGATGTAAAATAAAACTTGCACCGCCACTTGCAGCTCAAGATAAAATTTGAATATTATTATTTTCAGAATTTAAAAATCCATTGATTGCAGGTCCTGGTCCAACATATGCAATATCAACAGAGTTTGCAAAAAGAGATTCAATTACTTGAGGTCCACTATCAAAAACTCTGCTTTCAATTTTAGTATCAGAATCAATGTTTTCTAAAAAGAATTCTTTTTCAATTCCTACAATTGGTATAACATGTCCAACATTTGGAAAATATGCAATTCTTAGATTATTTTCATTTAAATTTTCACTTGAATTCAGTGCAACTACTGCAATGGAACCCAGTACAACTACTGCAATGCCTACAGCTAGTATCATTTTGATTGTCATAAAACAGCGTTATATTCGGCGGTTAAATAATCATCGAATTTTAGCTCAAGCTAGTCGTAATTTGTTGTAAAAAAATGAAAAAATGGGCACAACACAAAAGATAAATTCCAAAATGCTACGGAAATATTGTTTTATGACTCAAAAAGGAATTCTTGCATTTTCAGGAGGATTAGACACATCAGTTGTTGTGAAATATTTACAAGAAGAGCACGATATGGATGTAATTACAGTTACAGTTGATGTAGGACAAGGTGATGATGCAAAAAAAATTGCTGCAAAAGCAAAAAAACTAGGAGTAAAAAAACACTACAATATTGATGCAAAAAAAGAATTTGTAAAAGATTACATTTTTCCAGCAATTAAAGCAAATGCACTTTATCAAAAAAAATATTGTTTAGCAACAGCTCTTGCAAGACCACTAATTGCAGAAAAAGTTTTAGAAATTGCAAAAAAAGAAAAAGTTACTTCATTAGCACATGGTTGTTCAGGAAAAGGAAATGATCAAGTACGTTTTGATATTACATTGCGTTCTGGTTCAGACCTTCCAATCATAGCACCAATTCGTGATAAAAATTTAGACAGAGATACAGAATTAAAATTTGCAAATAAACATGGAATTGAAATTGATTCAGTTGCAAAAAAATTTAGTATTGATCAAAATTTGTGGGGACGTGCAATAGAAGGAGGAGTTTTAGAGGATCCATATAATGAACCACCAGATGATGCATTCATTTGGGTAAAAACAAAAAACTTGCCAGATAAACCAACATATTTAGAAATTAAATTTCAAAATGGAATTCCAATTGAAGTAGATGGAAAAATAAAAAATTCACAAAAAATTATTGAATATATCAATAAAAAAGCTGGTACAGCAGGTGTCGGAATAATTGATCATATAGAAGATCGAGTAGTTGGAATAAAATCACGTGAAGTATATGAAACTCCTGCGGCAACTTGTTTAATTGAGGCACATCAAGATTTAGAAAAAATGGTTCATACAAAACATGAAAATAAGTTCAAATCAATAATTGATGACGAATGGGCAAATTTAGTATATTCAGGATTATGGCAAGATCCACTTAAAGGAGATCTGGATGGATTTATTGAAGCATCTCAAAAACCAGTATCTGGAACTGTGAAACTCAAATTATACAAAGGGAGTTTGAGAGTAGTAGGAAGAAAGTCAAATAATTCATTGTATAGTCATGAAATTGCCACGTATGGTGTGAAATCTACATTTGATCAAAGATTAGCTAAAGGATTTGTTGAATTATGGGGAATTCAGTCAACGGAAGCTAATAAATTACAAAAGAAAAGGAAATCAAAAACATGAACTGTCCAGAATGTGACGCAAAACTCAACATCCCAGAGGATGCCTCAGT
>DASCQR010000061.1:0-10341 GCA_036013185.1 Candidatus Nitrosopumilus sp.
ATTTTTTTGGTAATAACTTTTTTGATTAATTATTATCATCAGCAAAATCATCCTGATATTGGATTTAATTATGCATATATTTCTGGAGTGATAATGTTAATTTCATTTGGTGCTAGTTTTATTATGTTCACTAAAGATAATTTGAAAAACTAATTTTTTATTTGTCGAAATTAGGTTTAATTTAGATTTTGATCTAGGATTATAAGCAATTATTGTTAATTGATTTCATGCCTAGAGATGAAATAGAAGTTCCAAAAGAATTACGTGAATTCATGCTAGAAGAAGCTAAAGAAACAATTTTAGGACAAAAAAATGGTGCACAAAAACAATATCGTTATGGAAATTTGCATATTAGAGAATATAATGATAAATTTTTAGTTCATGTTGATAAAATTGATCCTAGAGTAGATCCTTTAGGTCATTTAGTTTATGATGCTCCAGAAGTTTTGATTGGCATTGCTTGTGGAATCTTTACTGGTGTAAAAACTACAAATAATTTTCCTAAAAAAAATTCTAAAAAAATATCTCTAACTAATATCTTAATTCCTTCAATTATATCTGGATATTTAGCATATACAGCAACTAAAAAAATTAAAAAATATTTGGATTGATTTTAATGAATATGATTCGCACTGCAAAAATTTTGATTAAACTTTTACCATCTATATTGGCATTGCGTAAAGATAGAAAAAAATGGATTAATCAAAATGAAAATCAAATTGATTCAAATCAATTTAGAAAAAATGCTATTAAAATTCTTGAAACTTTTATTTCATTAGGACCAGTTTACATCAAACTGGGACAATGGCTTTCTTCCAGAGCTGATATTTTACCACAACCATATTTGGAAGAATTATCAAAACTTCAAGACAGTGTTCCTGCTGCACCATTTGATCAAGTTAGACCAATAATTGAAAAAGATATTGGATTGATTAATGAAAAATTTGACAATATTGATACTACTTCCATTTCAGGTGCGTCATTAGGACAAGTATATCGAGGTTCGATCTCGGGTCAACAAATTGTTATTAAAGTAAAAAGACCTGGAATTGAAAAAGTTGTTGAAAAAGATCTTAAAATCTTAAAAAGATTTTTACCGTTACTATTAAGATTTGTTGATCAAAATTTAAGATATTCAGCTAAGACTATGCTTTCACAATTTATTGAAACTATTCATGAAGAAATGGATTATACTAATGAATCTAAAAATCTTAAAGAAATTAAAAATGATATGCTAAATAATTCAAAAGTAATTATCCCTTCAGTTTTTGATGATTTTTCTTCAAAAAATGTACTTACAATGGAATATTTACCAGGAATTAAGATTACTGATGTTAATGCATTAGAAGAAAAAAATATTGATCGGCAACAATTAGTCATTGATGTCCATCAAATATTTTTTACAATGCTTCTCAAACATTCAATTTTTCACGCCGATCCACACCCAGGAAATATTTCTGTAACTGATGAAGGAAAATTGATTTTATATGATTTTGGGATGGTTGGAAGAATCAATAATAAAACAAGAATTAATTTAATTCGATTATATCTTGCACTTGTAGAAAAAAATCCACAAAGAGTCGTTTCTGCTATGGATGATTTGAAAATGTTAACTCAGGGATATAATAGAACAATTATTGAAAAAGGAATAGAATTATCTATTCGTTCTATGCATGGGGATAAACCTGATGAAATGGAAGTAGAAAGTTTAATGGAATTAGCAAACAAAACTATGAGCAAATTTCCATTCATTTTACCAAAAAATTTGGCATTATACATGAGAATGGCTTCCATTATTGAAGGAATTTACAAAACACATGATGTTGATTTTAAATTTTTAAAAGTTTTAAAAAATATTTTGCAACAAGAAAACTTGATCACTAGTGCATATATTGAAGAACTAAAAATTACTTTTGATTCTTTTATCAAATCAGTTAATTCTGCTTTAAGAGTTGGTTCTGATATGGAGAAATTAATGGATGAAGTTCAACTTTATATGAAAAAACGTAGACCAATAGTTTTGATCAGTGGAAGCATTTTTTCTTCTTCCATATTTGTTGGTTCTGTATTTTTATTTCAATCAAATGAATTTTTTGGATTATTTGGAATGATTAGTTCTGGAATTATTATGGGAATTTCAGGTTTATTACGAAAATATTGATTATTCTATTGTAATATTTTTTGATTTTTTTGTAATTGGAATCACTAATACAAGAATCCCGTCGTCATATTTTGCAGAATCAATCTTTTCTTCACCTTCTTTAATTTCAATTGGTAATCTAATTTTTTTATTTATCAAATTTGGTCTTTGATTTGAAATTATTGTCTTTGAATCTTTTTCAGAAAGAATTTTTTTAGCTTTTATTGAAAGTATGTTTCCACACAAACTTAACTCAATATCTTTTTTTACGAATCCAGGAATGTCAATTATTACTTTAAGATTTTCATCGTTTAGATGCATATCTATTGGTGGTAAAACAAATTCATAAAATTCCCTTGATTTGTTTCCAATCTCTTTAATCATTTCTTTCATTAATCCCATTTTGTGTTAATTGTTTAATTTTTAGATATAAATTTTGATTGATTTTCAAGAGAACTAAATTTTTGGGAAGAATGAAAATGTCAAAATTGCTCCAACTATCATTACTGAAATAATTAGCCCAATTACGAGTATTTTTGGCTTTAGAGACGGTTTGGTAAATTCTCGTTTATATCCACATTTTGAACAAATCATATGATCTCCTTGTCCTTTGAAAGTATGTGTACAAACCATAGATACAATTTTTACATATGTGTATTAAATCTTGAATTATGATAATTGTAATTGAAGGAGGGGATCAAGCAGGTAAACTAACTCAATCAATTCTCTTAGAAAAATCTCTTAAAAAACAAAAAATCAAAACCAAATTATTTCATTTCCCTGATTATAATACGCCAATTGGAAAAGAAATTAGAAAATATTTAGATGGAAAGCGTAAATTTCCTCCTCAAGTAATTCATTGTCTTTTAGCAGCTAATAGATGGGAAAAACTAAATGAAATTTTAATTGCTGAAGAAAAAAATTCTGTTTTAATAATGAATAGATATTATCATTCTAATTTAATTTACGGGTTAGCAAATGGTTTGAAACAAAAATGGCTTGAAAGTCTTGATGATGGATTACCTAAAGCTGATCTTGTAATAGTATTAGATGTTACACAAAAAGAATCTTTTTCAAGATCTCCACGAAATCAAAAAGGAAAAATTATGAAAAGAGATGAGTTTGAAAAAAATAAAGAATTTTCAAGGAAAATATCAAAAATTTACCGAAACATTGCAAAGAAAAAACATTGGAAGATTATTGATGCATCAAAATCTAAAATTGAAGTTCATGAAGAAATAATGAAGGCCTTTTCAAAAAAATTGGGGATATGAAAAAAAATTATTTAGATATTATAGATCCTATACATGATTTTATTCGTGTATATGATTATGAACTTCCGATTATTGATAGTTCACTTTTTCAAAGATTAAGACGAATTAAACAGCTTTCAGGCGCACATTTAACATATCCTTCAGCCCAACATAGTAGATTTGAGCATTCTTTAGGAGTAATGCATATAGCTACTGAGGCTGGTTTTGCATTAAATGAAAAAGGATTTCTAAATTCTGATGATGTTCAAGTTTTACGTCTTGCAGCTTTATTACATGATATTGGCCATGGACCTTTTTCACACTTATTCGAAGAAGTAATTCAAGAAAAAAAAATTTCACATGAAGATTACGGAAAAAAAATTATTTTAAATTCTGAAATAGGTGATATTTTATCAAAAACTGGATTTGACAAAAAATTAATTACACAAATTGCATTTGGAGAATCCAAATTTCAATATCTAAATGAGATCGTCTCTGGAGCCCTTAGTGCAGATATGATGGATTATTTACTCAGGGATGGATATTTCACAGGTGCTGAACATGCAAAAGTTGATCACAAACGAATAACTCAATCACTTAACATTCACAAGAAAAAAATTGCTTTAGAGCGTTCTGCATTATATTCTTTTGAATCAATGATGCATTCTAGATATCAAATGTTTAAAGCTGTATATTTTCATAAAACAGTTCGTGCTGCAGAAGTAATGCTTATTCAAGCCTTGAGATTATCTGATAATGAATTTGGTTTTACCTCTCTTAATCTAAATGAATATGTAAAATTAACAGATGAATTTGTTTTATCATCAATTGTTACATCAAATTCTTCAAAATTAAAACAAGCTAAACAATTAGCTGAAGATTATCAAAATAGAAAATTACTCAAATGTGTTTTTGAGAGAATTCTAAATAGTAGAACAAATTTGAAAAAAACAAGAACTGATGAGCTTCGGCTCGAAATTTCAAAAAAATCTAAAGTAGATGAAAATGAAATATTTGTAGACAGTTCAGTTACTCCTTCAATTCCACTAGCTCCATCAAAAAATGAATCAAAATCGATTATTCTAATTTCTAATGAAAATGGGAAATCATCTGCTAAAGAAATGCCTATTTCTCAAATACCTTTAGTTTCAGCAATTTCAGGCTATATGAACATACTTAGAATCTATACTCATGAGAAATATAGGAAAAAAGTTGAAATTGCCGCAAAATTGATACTAGGTGACCTGAAATGAAGAAAAAAATTGTGATTAAATTATCTGGAAAAGTTTTTGGAATGAATAATGCCAAAATTATACAAAATTATGCAAATTTCTTAATTAAAATTAGTAAAATTTGTCAACCTGTTATAGTTGCTGGAGGAGGAGTAGTTGCTAGACATTACATTTCTCATGCTAGAAATTTTAATGTTGACGAATCAACTTTAGATGAATTAGGAATTGAAATTTCAAGATTAAATGCAAAATTATTGATTTATGCTTTAAAAAATAAAGCATATCCACACCCACCAACTACTCTACAGGAAGTCAAACATGCTGTAAATGATGGTTTGATTGTAGTTGCAGGTGGTTTACATCCAGGTCAAAGTACTAATGGAACAGCTGCATTAATTGCTGAAAAAATTCAAGCAGACCAATTTCTTAATGCCACTGATGTTTCAGGTGTTTATGATATGGATCCAAATAAATTCAAAAAAGCAAAAAAATTCAAAAGTATTGAACTCAAAAATTTAAAAAATATTTTAGTACATGAAGATTCTGTTGCAGGTGGTTATGATTTGATGGACATTGTTGCTCTAAAAATTATAGAACGTTCCAAAATTAAAACTAGAATTTTAAAATCTGAACCAAAAATTATTGAAAAAGCAATAAAAGGTGCAAATGTAGGAACAGAAATAGTTTTACCCTCTAAAAAATAATTAATCTTTGTTTTGAATTGTTGGTCTACTTTGAGACCAAATTTGTATTTCTTTTTCTGGATATTCTGAAATACCTGAATCTACGAGTTTTTTAAATATCGAAATTGCTTCTTCTTTTTCAACTGCTTTTGATTGAGCTTTTGTAAATCCATCTTTATCTACAATTACGGCTACATAACCATCATCAGAATTAATTACAGCGGTAAATTCTTCTTCTCCAACTGGAAAGAATTTCCCATCGATTTTTTTTGTTGTTAGAGTTAACATGGAAAACCCAGCTATTTCAAACATTTTCATTTGTGATTTATTTGCTCTTAATTTCCCCTCTTGAACAGCTTGAAAATATTGCACATTTCTTCTTCTCTGGAATGGTATAATAACTATCAAATAATTGGTTAATTGAGGTAAAAATTAGTCATGAATCCTAAAATTTTTGTTGGAATTGCTGTTGCAATTCTTTTTGTAATATTGGGTGGAATTCTTGTAATGGGACCTACAATGGTTGTCCCAACTCCCGGTAATAATAATTCTAATGAAAATGTTGGAACTATTGAAGAATTAACAGTTGAATTAACTGATGTTTCTGTTTTGAAAATATCTGAGCGCTCAGCAACTCTGGAAATTGGTTTTGAAGTATTTAATCCAAATCCGCGTGCAGTAATTGTACAAACATTGGATTATAATTTATTTGAAACAGGTTTTTCTAATTATGAACAAATTGATGGTGGAACTATTGGAAGTAGACCTGAGGGAATGGTAGAATTTAGTTCAAATTATTATACATTATTAGGAGATAATTCAATTATTCTAAAAAAGAAAATGACTCTAAAAGCTTCTGAAAGTCCTGGAGAATTATGGGATGCCTTAGAATCAGAATATGAAAATGGTGAATCAGGAAATGCTAGTTGGAGAGTTACTGGAACTGTTTATTATAATCTCAGTTCGATGACAAGCGGACAAGAAAATAGTCTTTCCTTTGAATTCTTTAGATAAAATCTAAATTGTATCATAAAAAATCAAAATTATGATAATTTGTTTTTAGAAAAAAATTCTTGACATATGTTATAAAAGGACGTATAGTTATTTTTTATCAAATGGCAGAAGCAGGAATGGCCGCATATGGCGCAGCAGCTGGAGTTATCATTGCATTAGCAGTAGTAACTTTTGCACTTCGTGGTAAAGGACACCCAGAACCACTAGATTAACCCTTCAAAGGAATTTTCCTTTGCAATATTTTTCATTTCTTTTACTAATCTTTGCTGCCGAATTTTCCTAATCCTAACATGTCTCCAATATCGACATGTTTGCTATTCTTCTTTTTCATAAAACATTTCTCATAATATTGACATTCAGAACATTCTGTTGATGGTTCTAAAATTGGTGCCTTTTGCTCTTTTAGGAGGTTATTTAACACACGAACTCTTCTAATCACTTCTTCAAACATTTTCTTATTTCGTGTTACAGAAAACGTTGTTTCTTTTCTATCACCACTAATATACACAATTACTCCTTCTGATTTTTCATAAATCCACAAACAAGCATTAAGGTATAGAACATCATTTGCAAGTGGATTTTCTAATTCATTTTGAGCAGATCTAAATAGCATGATTACATCATCAACTATCATATCGGTTTGTCCTTTTAGCTTGATTTCATCAATTTCAAATTCTTTAGGTTCGCTTCCATACTCTAATTTTCTTAATAATCCTGAAAGAAGCTCATTAAATCCTCTCCTCTCAATCTCTACTGGTTCAATTCTATCAAAATATGAACGTCTTAAGCATTGGACCACTTCTTGTAAATGAATAGTTTGAATGTTTTTTGAATCTATGTTGAGTTGTAATTCCTTTCCAATTGAACCTAATGCATTTTGAATTATTGATCTGAAATCTCTATCACCCATCATGATAAATTACCTTATATTTTGACCTCTTATACTTTAGCTCATTATTTGGGTTAAAAATCTAGAAATTTTACTTACAAATGCAAATGTAATGAAATGTACTCCAAATCCTATGATTGCACCAATAATCAATTCTCCTGTAAAATAATAAATTCCTAAAAACAAACCTAGGGAAGGTAAAGTAAGAATCATAGCTAAAAATGAACTTACCCAGATTAATCTAATTAAAACTTCTAAAGAAACATTATTTTTTTTCTTTCCAAAATCAAACATTTTAAAATCCTATTCTTCATTTAGGATTAATTTTGACATTGTAGTTTTTGTAGGAATTTTCTGTTCAATTGCAAATGCAATTGCTGCTAGATTTCTAACTTCAAATGTAGTTAATTTTGTTATTCCAACAATAGTTGCAAAACTAAACATTTTTGTAAATGATGAAAGGCAGGTACGAAAAATTAACATCTCAAATGCTCTTTCAAATTGGGCAATTGCATCTAGCTCATTTTCAACTTGTGGAACTAAGTTCTTGTATTTGGTACTAGATAGTTCATTAAATGCGTCTCTGATTGTTGCTCCAGACATCATTCTTCCAAGTAATTCTTTTGCTGGTGGATTGGTATTGATTATCAAATCTTGAATTTGATCTTCTTGTAGTCCCCAGAATTTTCCTCTAATTACACTTAAGATGTTATAAAAATCAATTTCCATTGCAACTATTTTTACTGCATCTTTATCTGCATAATTTTTCATTGCGCCCGCTAAATGTTGATATAATATTTTGTCAAAATATGTATCAAAAATTTGAATATTTTTTCTCTCGTTATAAAGAGACGAAGCTTTTGAAATCTCTTCAGCGAATTTGGCTGAATTTAAACTTGCAACTGCTTCTTCAAAATCTTTTGAAACTAATGCTTTTATCACAATATCTCTTTGTTTGATTAATTCTTCAGCATGAAGATTAATGTGAGTTTCAAGCTCTTCTTGTGATTTGTTCAAAATTTTTCCTTTTAAAATCAATTTCAAATTTGAAACAATGAATTTCATATAATATGCATCTAAAACTCCCGAATTTCCAGATGTTTTTGCAATTGAATAATGAATATCAGCTAATTTACTTCTTAAGGCAGATTCTATATTTTGGGAGCTATATGGTTTTTGAACATCTGAAACAGCATCTGCATACACTGTATTTTTAATTCTAGTCATTAATTCTTCTAAGTCTCTTGCTTCAGCAAGTGTTTGAAAATCAGATTTTGTTAGTAATTTTCCTCTTTTGCTGTATGCTTTTACAGAAGCATAAACGTTTTTTGAACTGCCCATTTTGATCAATCTCAATGACTAACAGATTTTAATGTTTGGCGCTCTAAATTTGAGCTATTTTTATGTAATTTTCTCTAAAAATAGAATTGCGTCCTTTTTTTCTTGACTGGATAATTTTCCAAAGGCTAAAACGACTTCCTTTTGAACTATTAAATTTTCATCTGTAATCTCTTGTAATTTTGAAAGATCAAAAGGAAGTAATTCTTCAATTTTCTCTTCACAAAATGCCCTAACATATTTCTGAAAAATCGAATATGTAAAATTTGGACTATTTTTCATTAACTTGGCTAAAATTTTTTCAAATTCTTTTTCTTTTGGATTTAATTGAGAAAAAAATTCTTCCATTTGAGATTCCATATTTTCAATTCCATTGATCGCTAATTTTACTAAAAGTCCTTTTTTTGTTAAATGATAATATGGAATACCTTTTTCTTGAAGTGCTTTTGGTCCTCTTTTAAGTGGTAAACGCCCATCTTCTTCTGCGATTTTCATAGGAAGTAAGATCTCATCTAGATCTCTAAAAATTCCAGAATAGATATTCTTCCATGTGATATTTTGTTTTTTTGCAATTTTTTGAGAAATTCCAGTTCTTGTTCTTTCAGCAGGATTTCCTTTTCCACCAAGGATAGAAATTATTGCACGTTGTCGTTTTGCTTCTCCTGTTAAATCCTGATTTTTAGTTTTGAAAGTATCAAAAATTGCTAATTTGCTTTTTGTTTCCTTGTTCATTTGTTCACCTTTATCATATTTTTCATTTTCTATGTTATTATCATATTATTTCATTATATAATAACTTACTTTTTGAATAATTTTAGAGTCTTCAATGCTTTAATAATATTCATTTTGGATAAAATCTAATGAATTCTAGAAACTACAAGTATGCTCTATTACTTGTAGCCGCAGTATCTATCACAGCAACTGGTGCAATGTCACAAGCATATGCACAAAGTGTTGATGACGGTATGGACGGATACGTCAAAGGTACCAGTGGAATTTACACTGGTAATCCTAGCGAATGTTGGTACGATAGTGACGGTGAAGGAGCCATGATGCCTTGTCTTATAGACACAGGTGATACAGCATGGATGCTTACTGCCACATCAATGGTACTACTCATGTCACCTGGAGTCGGTTTCTTTTATGGCGGATTAGCCAGATCAAAGAACATCGTCAACGTACTTGGAATGACCTTAATTGTTATGGGTCTAATGTCAGTACAATGGGTTCTATGGGGATACTCACTAGCATTTGGAGGAATTGATTCTGACGCAAATATGTTCATGGGTAATCTTGACTATGTTGGTTTCAACATGGTATCAGCATGGGCACCTCTCGGTGAAGTAGGTCCATGTGCAGATACATGGTCAAATGCTTACCAAATGAATGAAATGAAGGACGGAGACTATTGTAGTCAAGGTTGGCCAGGTACAGTACCTCACCAACTATTTGCAATGTTCCAGGGAACCTTCGCAATCATTACACCAGTTCTAATTATTGGTGGTTTGATTGACAGAATCAAATTCAGCGCATTGATGATATTCGTACTCTTATGGGGAACCTTCGTTTATGATCCAATAGCACACTGGGTCTGGGGAGGAGGATACATAGGAGGAGGTTCAATAGACCTCGATCCAGATCTCTCGCCATCATACGCATTAGACTTTGCAGGTGGTACTGTAGTACACATTTCTTCAGGATTTGCGGCATTGGCCGGAGCCTTAGTCCTTGGCAGACGTCTTGGATATGGCAAAGTACCAATGGAGCCACACAATATCCCAATGGTAGTCCT
>DASCQR010000062.1:0-1764 GCA_036013185.1 Candidatus Nitrosopumilus sp.
ATTTTCATGGAATCTCAGAATTTAATAGTGTTGAAGGAATAATTTCAAAACTAATTTTTAAGAAATTTGGTGGAACAACTGCAAAGTTTGCTTGGATTGGGGGTGAAGATAAATCTAGTTTGGTGATGGGTGTCGGTCGACCATTTTTTGTGAAATTACAACATCCTTTTAGAAGAAAAACCATGTTATCTGATTTTGATTCTGATTTTATTTCCATTTCTAATTTGAAAATTATTAATAATTTCCCAAAAACTTCTTTGAAATTTATTTCAATAATTAACATAAAAATTTCAACTAATTCTCAAATAGATTCAAAAAATTTAAAAAATTTAAAAAATCTTAAAAATTCCTTAATCACAGTTTTTGAAAAATCTGGGAAAAAATTTGAAAAAAAAATTTTTAGCGTGAAATATAAAAAAAATTCTAATTATGTATTTGAAATGACTATAAAAGCTGAAGGTGGGCTTCCAATCAAACGATTTGTGATCGGGACTGATATTTTTCCTAACATCTCTACACTTGTAAATTCCTCTTGTATTCCTCAAGAATTTGATTTTTTAGAAATAATTGTTCAATGATAACAATTAACTAACACTAAATATTATGAACCATCATGCCAATGAGAAAAAAAGGTAAACATCAAAGACATGCTGATCAAAGGGCAAATACACGTAGAGTAAAGAAAGCAAAGTCTGGAAAACCTAGTTCATAAGAAAATCAACATTTTTACATTAAAATTTTTAATGATGTTTGTTGGATCCTTTAGTACGTTTTAGAGATGCATATTCTAAGGGGCTTATTCCTAACGATATTTATGATTTGACACTAAAACGTTTCCCAATTACTATTGCTGGGATAAATCGTATTGAAAAAGCATCTGGAATTCAATTTCCTGTTGCGTATGTAGAGCCCTCTTTAGTTCTTTCAGCATCTGATTCAAATTCTTATGAATATGGTATCTTATTTGCCAGAACTATTCCAGTAATGTTTGAAGAAAAATTCCAAGTGGTCATTCAAATTTCTGCACCTTTAGTTGCATATGGGTATAAGGGTGCAATTCATGCAATTCTTGCTCATGAATTCTTACATTTTTTAGAACTTGTACGGAAAATTTCTAAAATGGAGTTGATTTCTGATGAACTTTCTGGTAATTTATTTGAAAATATTTACAGTGACGAAACAAGATTGTTTGAACCTCGAGTTGTCTTTAAAGATAAAACACTGTTAAATCATATAACTAAGAAATTCCCTTCAGGTTTCCGTGATTACAAACTTGAAGATAAAGTGATTAAATTTTGGTCAGAAAGAAATTTACCTAAATCAAATATTTCTTTAGATGCTAATAATGTGAAATTATCTGCAGAATCTTTATCAAATATCAAGCTTGATTCTAAATTCATATCAAAAATCATTGAACTAGAAGAAAAAAGTACTAAAATACGCAAAAAAAGATTGTATTGATTTTAATTTGTTAAATATTTTTTTTATTGTTTAAATTCTGTTAATCCACATTTTCCACACGTGTTTCTATCTTTGTGTTCTGACATGAATACTCCTTTTCCACATCTAGAACAATTTTTTTTAATTCTAGTTGCTTTGTCTCCATCAACTTTGAAATATCCGTAAACTTTTGGACTGGAACCTTTGTTACCTTTTTTCTCAACAGGCATTAGTCTGTTTTCTCCTTAGGTGCTTCTTCAGCTGGTGCTTCTTCAGCTGGTGCTTCTTCAGCTGGTGCTTCTTCAGCTGGTGCTTCTTCAGCTG
>DASCQR010000063.1:0-3432 GCA_036013185.1 Candidatus Nitrosopumilus sp.
GAATCTTCTCATGCTATTTCTGAAGCAATGAAAGTTGCCAAAAAAGGTAAATCTTCTGAATCTGTTGTTGTCACTCTTTCAGGAAGGGGTGATAAGGATGTTGAAGAAGTTCAAAAATATTTAGATGCTAATACAAATAATTAATAATTTAAAATTGACTTGGATTGCAAATCGTATCTAAATAAACAATTAATATTTTTTATTTATTTTAATGATTGAGCAAACTCTTCAAGTTTTTGCTTCTTTTCTTCAGGTGATAATGTCAGTAATCCTTTCCATTTGTTTTTCATTTCTGCTTTTTGATCTTCTTTTTGTTCATCAGACATTGTGTCCCATTGTAATTTTATTTGCATAAAGTGAACAATCATTGCAGCTTTATCTGGAATTGATAATGATTTCCAAGCCTCTCCCATTTCTTTAAATTGTTTTTTCTTTTCAGCAATTTGCTCTGGAGTCATGTCTTTGTAATAATCTCTTATTCTTTTATCGTGTTTACTATCTTTCTTATTGTCACTATGTTTTTTCTTTTTGTTTGAATCAAAGGATTTTGCATCTGTAACATAGAGTACTTCTCCATTACCTGCATCAACTAGAACTTTACTGTATTCATGATTATCATTTGTCATAACTACTTTGTAAACTAGATATCCGTTAATTGATGAAAGTTTTGCATACATGCTTTTGGCATCTGTTACTTCATCTTCAGCAATTGTCATTGCATCAACCAATGTAATTTGAGTTAATTTGGAATAATCTTCATAATTTTCGACTGGGATGGTTCCTTCTATGCTAGGATATTTTGTTTTATCCCAGTCTGCAAATGCAGGCGATAATCCTATCATTCCAATCAATGTAACAATTGCCGTTATTGCAATAATGTTTTTTGAAACCATATTGATCAAAGACAATTTTAGGAATATAAAAGATAATCGTATTATTTATTCTAGTTTAAGAAAATAATTGTCTGATTTATTCAGTAATAATTTTTTTTGATGTTATTTTTAGCACTAGTAAATTTTGAAATTATAAAAATTCAAATTTTCTTTTTTAATAATGCTTCTTCAGGGGTTTTTTTGTTATTTGATTCCCAATGCCAATTATGATGTTTCTTCCAATGCTTTTCTAATTCTTCAGTTGTAGGTTCTTTTCCAAGTGGACTGCCACATATTTTACACTGTTTCAATTTTTACATCCTTTGATTTTTTTCTCGATTTAATTAATGGGTGACATTGAACAGGTAAATTCTCATCATCCATGCTATTATTTTTTTAAACTTTCATTTTATTTATTCTTCTGCATTAATTGTGTCTGGATCATTGTTTCCTGGAAGATATTTGTCTCCAAGTATGTTTTTCATTTTTTCATCAAATTCCTCTTGTAATCTTGTAAGATACATCTCTGCTTCTGTTTCATCATCAGGGATTCCTGTATCTGTATCAAAATTAAATCCAGTTGCCAAATGGTAAAATTCTTCAAAAAATTCTTTACAATCAATAACATCTGCATCTTTGTCTATGGCTATAACTAGGAATTCTTTGTCTATTTTGAATGTGAGGCAAACTTCCTCTTCAATCATGGTATCTACAATCACTGCCATCAAATATGGAACGTATTTTTTGTCCAAAGATTTACTTCCGGTATTAGAAATCCATAATTCCTTTTTATCAAGCAAATCATCAAATGTCCTGATTGTGACATCTCGAACATCTGAATCTAAATGTGCTGATTTTGATTTCCACAATGATTCCTCGTATCTGCCTGGTTCAACATAAATCATATTAAAATTTAAATTTTCATTAATTTCTTCAAATTCCCATACTTGTTTGTTTGTCCACATGGGTGAGAATTCTTCAATTGTTTTTTTTGTATGTAAATTCATTATTATTCCTTTAATCACTACCGTTTAATCTTATCTAGAATCATTTATCCCTGATTTTAAAAATTCTATTGTACATTCTGCCAATTCTTTGTCTGAATGTTTTTCAATTTTATGTTTACAATTTGGACAGATTCCTTTTTTTGCATCTCCTAAATCATCTCCTACTTGTTTCATACAACATTCCATTAATTCTGAAGTTGAATGTGATTCCATTGACAATTTACATGTTGGACATTCTGCCATTTCTTAAATATGAACTATGTTATACCAATAAATAATATTTGTTTTTAAAAAATATTGTTAATAAAAAATTAAAAAAAATTCAAAGGTAATTGTTAAATCAACATCATTGAAATAATCCATAAAATTGAATATAATTTAGAATTTATACATTAATTCAATATAAAAAATATTGATTGCTGTTCTTAATTGAAAAATACAGTCTGTTTAACAATAATGAAAACAATTTCATAAACGAAATTTTATTCACTATGTAATTTTTTACAATTAACTAAACAATACCATGAATCCAATTGCTGAAGCAACCAATGAAATTCCCATACAGATATAAAATTTTACAAATTTTATGCTCATACAATATAGGTAATATCTCTAAAATTAATAGTTTAGAATCATGAAAACAGGCAAGTTTTACCACCATCATCGACTCTTTGGGAGTTACATTGTGATAAAACCAGCACAAATCCTGTTCTCTTGAATCTATTAATTTAACTTCAAAAAAATTCTTAAAATAAAATGAGTTGCGTTATTTGGTCAAAATGGGTGAAAAAAATTATGCTTTTTAAATGAAGGCTATTTTTTGCGTCATATTCACATTAAATATTTTATTTGTGACAAATTATTGCAATTAATGACTCAAAATAATGTAATTGAATGGTCTGAACAATATCTTCTAAATGTTTCAGATTTTATGGCCGAATCAAATCCTGGTGTTTTTGAGGATTCTCACAGCTTTATCAAATATGGATTCACTTGGATTGTTGATTCTGAAAAATTAAATGAAAAAATTGTTTTTTCTATTAATGAAATTAAACTTAGTACTGAATTTCATTCTTTATTGTCTTGGATTAGGGTATCTAAAAATAATGATCTGTTATTAAAACATGAACAGGGACACTTTGATCTAGCTGAACAAATTAAAAGAAAATATCAAAAAATATTTGAAAATTCTTTTTATGATAAATATTTTCCTACACGTGGACAAAACGAGTCTCAACGAAAACAATTTGCAAAAGAAGATTCAGGTAAAATGATTATAAATGAAGTCAAAAAATTGAATTTGAATTTAAATGAAAAACGAGATGAATATGATCAGAAAACAGATTTTGGAAAAAATTTTTTAGAACAAAAGAAATATGATGAACTTTTTAATAAATTAAGAAATTAAATCTTCATTGATTTTTAATAATTTTATTTTCTGCAATTGAATTAATATAATTTACTAAACTACGATAATATTTTAAATGAAAATCAATATCTTTAATTTCTGTTTGTTTTAATTCTTCTAATTCTGGTCCAAAATCTCTCTTATC
>DASCQR010000064.1:0-2453 GCA_036013185.1 Candidatus Nitrosopumilus sp.
CTTTTCAGCCTCCAGTTCATCAATTATCTGCATTGCTCGAACTTTTGGAGCACCTGAAACAGTTCCTGCAGGAAATACGGCTTGAAATGCATCAAACATGTCATTTTTGGAGGCCAAATTGCCAACAATGTGACTTACAATATGTTGAACATGACTGAATCTTTTGATTTGCATCAAAGATTCAGGATGAACAGTGCCATATTTACAAACTTTACCAATGTCATTGCGTCCCAAATCAACAAGCATTGTATGTTCTGCTAATTCCTTTTCATCATGAATTAATTCTTCAGACAATGCTTTGTTTTTCTCTTCATTATCAGTTATCTTTCTAGTTCCAGCAATTGGAAAAGTTTCTACCTTATCATCAGTAATTCTAACTAACATTTCAGGAGATGCACCAATTGTTATTTTAGAATCTTGTTTTAAGTGATACATGTATGGAGACGGATTTAATTTTCTCAAGGTTTTGTAAAGTGTTAAATTATCACCGCTAGTGTCAAATGCAAATTTACGGGATAAAACAACTTGAAAAATATCTCCATCATGAATATACTGTTTTGCTTTATTTACAATATTTGAAAATTTTTCTTTATCCATATTTGGAATAACTTCACTAGAATTAAATTTATCAAATGAATCTTCACTTACAATTAATTGATCATACCTGTTTACATCATGATAAAAATAAAATAATTTTTTTTCAACATTATCATATAGTAATCCATCATCATAAATTCCAAATTCCATAATTGGTTGAGTCAAATTACTTTCTTCTGAAATATTCTCAATTAATCTAATTGAATCATAATTTACAACTCCAACTGCTCCTCCAAGATATCGATATTTTTGATCATTTGATTTTCCTAGTAATTTTTTTAATTCTACAAATGGATCATTAGTTACAATGCTGGTAGTTTCATTATTTTCAATAATTTCGACCTTATCAGAATATCCTTTAAAGAT
Organism: Candidatus Nitrosopumilus sp.; assembly: GCA_036013185.1. Taxonomy (GTDB): domain Archaea; phylum Thermoproteota; class Nitrososphaeria; order Nitrososphaerales; family Nitrosopumilaceae; genus Nitrosopumilus. Next base: position 964 of record DASCQR010000064.1, read on the forward strand.
AATTTTAGGATCAAACCCCATTACAGAAGTTTCAGCTAAAACTTCAGGTCCAGATAATGATTCAAAGAGAAATGAATGAGAGTAATTTCGAGATATTTTATTATAAATTTGAAATTGATTTTCAGATAAATCTAGGGGTATTACTTTTGCTTGAGCATTTCCAAAGGTGTCCACCCATAAACAAAATTTTCACTGTTTAATATTTAAAGTCTCGTTGGGAAAATAGGTACAATATATTGAGAATATTGACTCAAAAATGGCATATTATAACCAAATAACACACCTAATTTTATCGATTACGGTATAGTACGGTACCTTTATAGCATAGTTGATCGCATGATGATCATGATGAGAATGCAAAGTAAAACAATAATGCAAAAAACAAGCACTAACCATGAAATTCAATCTTCTGTTTCAAAAGTTGAGTGTTATGTTTGTGGAAAAACTGTAACAGATGGCCATAGCATTTCAGCAAAAACATTATCAAATGGGATCGTGTTATTTTGTGATGTTCACTATTCAATTCAGTAAAAAAAATTAAATTTTTAGGCATCCAGGTTTTGGGATTTTATTATTTAAAATTCGTTGTAAGACAATTCTTTCGTTTGAACCTCTAAATTTCATTAATATTTCATTAGATTCATCTAAAAATTCTTTAATTTGTTTAAAAGAAAATTTTAATTCTTTTTTTAATTCAGTATTTTCAGTATTTTCAATAGTTAGTAAAACTGATGAAGATAATTCCAACATGCTAGTAATTCCTTTTATAAGTAAATCATAATCTTTTAAAATTAATTTATTTAATTTTTGTGAATTAAGATCTTTAGAAATGTCAATGAAAATTTTCTTGCTGTCTAATTTTTTTAGAGATTTGTTAATCAAGGATTCATTAGTAAAAATAATATTATTAATAAATCCCATATGATCTGCTGTATCAATAAATTGTAATTTTGTTAAAGTAATTTCAGTTTTGTATCCTTGTTTTTTTAAATATCCAAATTCTTCCATTTTTTCTAAAACTGAAGAAAATTTATTCCTAGGATATCTTTTTCTTTTTTCATCAACACAATTTTCCCACATATCTGTAAGATATGCAGTATCACCATTCATGGAATCTAAAATAGTGTTAATTGCAATATCTTTCATAAATTAATCTAATAATAGCCCTATTTACGGTTTAATCGGATTTTTTTATGCCTAATTAATAAAATGCCATTCTAAAAATTAATTAAATAATTGACAGAGACATCATATATGGATACTCCAACTGAAATAAATTCAGTGTATTGGGACAATAAGAAAAAATCATGGGAATATGAAATAGTGAAAGTAGAAGAATATCACGGGGCAATAGATTGTCAATATTGTAACAAACCAATGTCACATAACATCAAAACAGGTGGAGAATTCAAAGTGGTTTATGTTAAATGTGGATGTTCTCGTTCTAGTTAGAACTACATTTTGAAGAAATTGTTTAGATATACTAGTGA
>DASCQR010000065.1:0-1517 GCA_036013185.1 Candidatus Nitrosopumilus sp.
TTTTCCGTCTCTGTTAATCGAGCCTGAAATTGCTAGTAATTTTCCGTCGTATAGTTTTTGCAATTTTCTATATACTGTACTTAGTGGGATTCTTTCTTCTTCAGAAATGACCATTGCAGATTTTGGTTTTTCAACAGTATTTTTTAAAATCTGTTTGCAGTACCCATCAGCAAGACTTTCCAAAATCACTTGCTTTCTTTCTGCATCTGTAATTTTTCTTGTTTGTACTAAATCCAACATGAGTTTTTTTTTTTGAAAATCAGTTATAACCCTGATGTTTGCATTGTCTTGCAATGTACCCAAATTTGTTATATTTCATAAAAAATAATTTTTTTTTATGAAAAATTCTAATTTCAAATTCTTAATAATTGCAATTTCCGCATTTGTATTAATTTCTATATCGACTAGTTTTGTTAATGCAGAAAATGTTCCAAATTGGGTGAAAAATAACGCTTTATGGTATGGTCAAGGGCAAATTTCAGAAACTGAATTTCTAAATTCGATCAAATTTTTAATTGAAAATAACATCATTGTTTTAGAATCTGATAAAAAATTTGAAAAATTAATTGATACTCAAATACTAATTCCTAATGGTAACTATGATGTTTCTGGAGGCTCATTTTATTTACCATTAAATTTGGAAATTCCTACAAATACTAAAGTAACCTGGTTAAATGATGATACTGTTCTTCACACAATTCAAAGTCAAGACAAATTTGGAAATATAGTTGGATTATTCAATAGTGCACCATTAAATTCAGGTGATACATTTGAATTCATTTTTACTGAATCAGGAGTTTACAACTATTATTGTTCATTACACCCATGGCGAGTTGGTGTAGTAACCGTCACATAAAATCAAAATTGAAAATCACATTAATAATTTAAGTATTTAAATTATTTTTTCCATGTGAGGATGATTTAACATTAACCTTAATGCGTTCAGATCTGCCTAGATTCATTTCATCCTCATTTCATTCCATTCAAACAAATTTTATTTTCAAACTAGTGTCAATTATAATTAGTAAAGCCAATAACTTATCTAGTGATGAGATTGAATTTAGTGCATTGAAAGAAAAGTTTGTCAACATTGATGGAAATAAAATTCGATATTTTGAATCAGGTTCTTCCAAAAAAACATTGCTGCTTGTTCATGGTCTGGGTGCATCCTCTGAAAGATGGGAACATGTATTGCCTATTTTTACAAATGATTTTCGTGTGATAGTGCCAGATTTAATTGGATTTGGTTATAGTGATAAACCTGCTATTGATTATACTATTGACTTTTTTTCAAATTTTTTAGAAAAATTTTTAATTTCTTTAGGGATTAACAAAACCAGTATTATTGGTTCTTCATTAGGGGGACAAATTGCTGCAGAATATGCTTCATCCCATTCTCAATCTGTTGACAAATTAATTTTGGTATCTCCTTCAGGAATTATGAAACAATCTACATTTGCTCTTGATGCATATATCATGGCTGCACTATATCCAAACGAACAAAGTGCAAAAAATGC
>DASCQR010000066.1:0-1534 GCA_036013185.1 Candidatus Nitrosopumilus sp.
CCGACTTGGATTGGTCTGTCACCAGTATTTTGAACATCTATAGTAATCGTTATTTTTTCAGCATTTGCAATTATTGCTTCTTCAGATAAAAAATATTCTCCAGGAATCATTTTAATTTTCACCTATAGGATCGTGAACAGTAACTAATTTTGTACCATCATCAAAAGTAGCTTCAACTTGTATGGAATGGATTAATTCTGCAACTCCAGGTAATACCTGATCTTTTTTCAAAACTTGTTTTCCAGAACTCATTAATTCTGGAACAGATCTTCCATCTCTTGCACCTTCCAATATATGATCAGAAAGAATAGCTACTGCTTCAGGATGATTTAATTTTAATCCTCTCCCTTGTCTTTTACGAGCTAATTCAGCTGCAACAAAAATATTTAATTTTTCTAATTCTCTAGGAGTTAGCATCAATAATTATGGTATTCTTTGACTGTATATAATAATTCAAACACAAATTACAAAACTATAATTTTATCAAAATCTGAAAGTATTCATGTTAAACATCAATTTAATTTTAGGAAATATTTTCAAAAAAACTAGTTTAGAAAGTGATAATTTTGAAAAATTAATAATTTCACGAATTGATTTAGAAAAGAGAATTCTAAGGAGAAAAACAAATTTAGGCACAGATGTGGGAATTAATCTAGACTCTAATACAAAACTTCAGCATGGAGATATTATTGGAGATAATGGAACAAAAATTATTGTTGAACAAATGCCTGAAAAAGTAATTTCAGTCAAATTAAAAGAAAATAATGAGAAAATAGCCATATTATTAGGTCATATTATAGGAAATAGGCACAGACCAATTGCAATTAAAGATAAAATGATATTATTTCCAATTCAGGAAAATTCAGAATTAGAAATATTTCAAAGACTTTTCAAAGAAATCATTGATCATATTGAATTAAAAATAGAAGAAGAAATATTTTTGCCACATACTAGTGCTGATGTACATGAACACTGATGAAATTAACGAAGAGCTTGCAGTTATGCAACTTTCAGATTCATTTTTTCCTACAGGACTTTATGCAACATCAAATGGATTAGAATTTCTTTTTTCTAATAATGAAATTAAAGGAATAGAAGATATTAAAAATATGATTATGGTGAATATTGAACAACAAATAGGACCATCCGATTGTATTGCACTTTCAAATGCATTTGTAAATGCTGAAAAAAAAGATTTTGAGAAAATAATTCAAGTAGATGAGATTGCATTTATTATGAAACCAATAAAAGAAATAAGGAAAGCATCAATAAATTCAGGAATTCAATTAATCAAATGTGTTACAGAATTTGTGAAGGATGATGAAATGTTAAATGAATATCAAAAAGCAATTAAAGAAAAAAGAATATATGGAATATTTCCAGTAGCGTTTGCAATATGTTGTAATGCATTAAAAATAAAAAAAGAAAAAAGTCTTACAATGTTACTATATGGATTTACAGTAAGTGTTATTGGTGCAGCCTTGAGATTAGGATTAATTCAACATTTAGAAGGTCAAAAAATTCTTCATGAGAT
>DASCQR010000067.1:0-13203 GCA_036013185.1 Candidatus Nitrosopumilus sp.
GATGCTGATCGAATTAGGAATAATTTAGCTACCAAAAAAGGATTATTAGCAGAAAATATGGTAATTGGTCTTGCTACGGGGGGATGTCCACACACGGCAGTTAGAGAAGATCCTTCAATGAATTTAGCAATAATAGAAGAAATGGAAGATGATCATCCAGAATTAGATTTAATCATAATTGAAAGTGGTGGGGATAATATTACAACAACGTTTAGTCCAATTCTTGCAGATTATTTTATTTACATAATTGATGTTGCAGGAGGGGACAAATATCCTAGAAAAGGAGGATTAGGAATTACCAATTGTGATCTTCTGGTAATTAATAAAATAGATCTTGCAGAATTGGTTGGTGCAGATTTAGATATAATGAAAGTAGATGCTGAAAAAATTAGGAAAGAAAAACCTTTTGAATTTATTAATTGTAAAACAGATCACGGTATTAAAAAAATTGCAGAACATATTATCCATGATTTATTATTAGATTCTCAACCCAAATCAAATATTTTAAAAAAAGTGTAAAAATTGAGTGATATAAAATTGATTTCAGATGAAACTCCAGAAGAAGTAAAAAAATATAATTTAAAAATTGAGCAATTGGAAGTTGGAAAGTCAGGTAAAGTTGGAATTTTAGATGTTGAATTAAAAGAAAATAATGAATTAAAAACTGTCATTACAAAACAGTTTTCTCAAGTTCCATTACAAATTCAACGAGCTGTATATCCTGAAAATTCACTTCCAGGTATGGCATACTTGTATATTATTTCACCCTCAGGCGGAATTTTACAAGGAGATAGGTACAAGACAGATATTACGATGAAGAATAATGCTATTAGTCACATTACTACTCAAGGTGCAACTAGAATCTATAGTATGAATTCAAATTCTGCATCACAAATGGTGAATATTACATTAGATGAAAATTGTTATTTGGAATATATTCCAGATCAAATAATCCCATATCAAAATTCTAGATATTATCAAAAAGTTAATTTGAATATACATGATGATGCAACTCTAATTTATTCAGAAGTTTTAACACCTGGAAGAATTGCAATGGATGAAAGTTTTGATTATGATATTTGTTATCTTAGAACATATTGTAAAAATCAAAACAATAAATTTCGATGTTTAGAAAATATGAAAATAGAACCTAAAAAATACAATATGAAAACAAAAGGAGTTTTAGGAAAATACAATATTGTTGGAACAGTGTATGTTTTAACAAAGAAAGAAAGATTACAAAAACTTTATGAAATAATTAATGAAAAAATGAAAAAAATAGAATCAATTCCATTAGGCACATCAATTTTGCCTAACGAATCAGGAATTATTATTAAAATTTTGGGCAACAATACAGAAGATATTTTTGAGAAAATTTATGGTATAGTAAAAATTACTAGAAAAGAAATTTTGAATGCAGAATTTACTAAATTAAGAAAAAATTAATTATTGATAAAAATCAGGTTCTTGATCTTTTTTCTGTTTTGGAAGATCTTCCATTACAGCTTGAACAACTTCATTATGATTATATGTCAAATGTCTAAGAAATTTGGCAGATTCATCTGATCTTGTTTTTTCATCAGCAAAAATCATTTCAGGACTGCTTAATTCAGTCATCATTTCTTTGCATTCTTTACAAGGCTCAAAATCAAGGTAAAGTTTCATTATTTTATCTCAGTTTCTTCAGTATTTAGACTATTTTATGGCTTGAGGAATAGGTGCCTCTTTCTTTTGAGGTCTGACCTTATCCACTGCATCAATTAGATCTTGTTGTGTAATCTTAATTTCTTTAATATTTTGAGATTTGCCTGAAACATATCTTTTCAAAGCAACTAGAGCAGCTCTATTTGTAATAGCAGCTATTTCTGCTCCACTAAAGCCATCTGTTACTTCAACTAATTTTTTAAGATCCACATTATTTTCTAACGGTTTCTTTTTGGTATGAATTTCAAAGATATGTTTTCTTCCTTTAGAGTCAGGATTTCCAACTTCAATGATTCTATCAAATCTACCTGGTCTAAGAAGTGCTTCATCAACAATATCTAATCGATTTGTTGCACCAATAATTAACACATTATGTAATTCTTCTAATCCATCAATTTCAGTAAGAATTTGTGAAACAATATTTTCTGTTACATGCGAATCAGAATTTCCACTACCTCTTCTAGGAACAAGAGCATCAACCTCATCTAAAAATATTATACATGGTGCTGCTTGTCTTGCTTTTCTAAAAATTTCTCTAACACCTTTTTCAGATTCTCCGACCCATTTGGACAATAATTCAGGTCCTTTGATACTAATAAAATTAGATTCTGTCATTTTTGCTAGTGCTTTTGCAATCAAAGTTTTTCCAGTTCCTGGTGGACCATATAATAAAACACCTTTTGGAGTTTCTACATTAACATAATCATATGCCTCTTTATGTTTAATAGGCCATTCAATTGCTTCACGTAATTCATCTTTCAGTTCATTAAGACCTCCAACATCATCCCAACTTACATCAGGAATTTGTACTTGAACTTCTCTTAGGGCACTTGGTCTTACTTCTTTTAATGCCTCTTGAAAATCATCATTAGTAATTTCAATTTTTTGGAGAATTTCTGAAGAAATTTTATCTTCATCTAAATCGATTTCAGGAAGTATTCGACGTAATGATCTCATTGCAGCCTCTTTAGATAAAACTTCTAAATCAGCTCCTACAAATCCATGTGTTGTTTTTGAAATTTGTTTAAGATTTACTTTTTTATCAATTGGCATTCCACGTGTATGAATTGAAAGAATATCAAATCTTCCTTCATTGTCAGGAATTCCAATTTCAATTTCTCTATCAAATCTTCCTGGTCTTCTTAGTGCAGGATCAATTGAATCAGGTCTATTAGTAGCTGCAATTACAACAACTTTGCCTCTAGCTTTCATCCCATCCATTAGTGTTAAAAGTTGAGAAACTATTCTTTTTTCAAGTTCTCCAGACACTTCATCTCTTTTTGGGGCAATCGAATCAATTTCATCAATGAATATAATGCTAGGTGAATTCTCTTCTGCTTGTGAAAAAATTTCTCTGATTCTTTCTTCACTTTCACCATAATGTTTACCCATAATTTCAGGACCGCTTATGGAAGTAAAATGAGCATTAGTTTCCCCAGCTACTGCTTTTGCAAGCAAAGTCTTTCCAGTTCCTGGTGGACCATATAATAAAACACCTTTTGGAGCTTCTACGCCTATTTTATCAAATAATTCAGGATGACGCATTGGTAATTCAACCATTTCACGAATTTTTTGAACTTCATTTTTTAGGCCTCCAAGTTCATCATATGTAATACGTGGAACAGAGGTATCAACTGTTTTAGTTAGTGAACCTAATTTGAAAATTGTATTTTCAGTTACCATTACTGGTTTTGATGGTTTTGTGTTTGTCACAATAAATTGAACTTTACTTCCCATTTGTGTATTTAATGATATTGAATCACCATTAGTAAAAACATGATTTAGATAATTGTAGATCATGTATTCTTGTAATCCATCTGTTGTTATTTTTTCAGTTGGAGATAAAGTGATTTGTTCAGCGTTTACAACTTCGACTGATTTTATAGATATTTTATCGTCAATTCCAGCTCCAACATTTTGTCGAGTAATACCATCGATTTTGATAATACCTGTTCCATATTCTTGTGGAGTTGCAGGCCAAAGTTTAACATATGTTTTTTTATTATAAGTTAGTTCTATTATTTGACCAATATTCCAATTTTCATCTTCGATAATTTTTGGATCAATAATAGCTCTACCTTTTCCAACATGTTGTTGTGGAATTTCATTAATTTTTAAAATTATTTTTTTCATATCAATGCCTCAAAAAAATGAGGGAGTTATTCAACCTCCACTCTTTTACCAGTTTGTTTTTCTGTAACTAATTTGAAAACCAATTGTAGGATACCATTTTTGTAGGTAGCCTTTGCAGAATTTTCATCAACTTTATGTTGTAATGGAACTTTATAGTGGTATTTTTTTTCACCACGTTCTGCGGTTACATTTACAACATTTTTGTCAACTAAAATTTTGACATCAGATTTTTCAACTCCTGGCATTTCAGCTATGAGTTTTACTACTTTTTCCTTTTCGTCTACAATTGTATCAACAATTGTTTCTTTGGTATTAGAAACAGGAGGACAGTCTGGTTTAACGTTCCCATATTCTTGTACAGAAGGTTTTCCATCTGGTCCAATGGTCATTGTATAACCATAAAAAATTGGGCCAGAATTGGAATTACCTTTGAATGCTTCAAAAGTATCATTAGAGTCAAAAAACGAGTTTGACATTTTTTTGAAGATTCTATCTATTTCGGTATCAAAGAAATTTGTCATATTAATCTACATTATGTAATGTATATTACATTATATAAATATATTGAATAATCATACATTTTATTACATAATCCTATTATAACTGACATTATATAATAATTTTAATGAGATCTTCCATGTCTGTTCCAGAAATTGTTAGAGAAGTCATTACAAGAAATAGATCAATTTATGATTGCATGAAAATGGATTTGATTAATTATACTGCCTTAGCAGTAAAAATTCAACCAGAGATAGAAAAAATTTTGGGAAATCCTGTGAATCTCAATACAATAGTTGTTGCAATCAAAAGATATGCAGATTCATTTGAAGTTAAAGAAAAAATGAAAGAAGAGTCAGTTTTGAAAAATGCTAGATTAGCTTTAACAGATGGAATAATGGATGTTAGATTTTCTGTAAATGATTCAAATAAAATGGATCCCATGTCAATTTTAGATAAATTTTCTAAAATAACTAATGATTATGAATTTTTTAGATTATCAGATTCATTTAGATTTCTAACAGAAGATATGGATGATATAAGACAAATTTTCAATGGTGTTTCAGAAAAGGAAAATACGTTTAGCACAGGTTTAGCAAAAATAAGAATTTCAATTCCAAATACACGAAATCAATCAGATGTAGTATCATATGTTGCAGAAGTACTACATGCAAATGGAGTTGAATTAGTTAATGCATTTTTCAGTCAAGATAATATAACAATTATTTTAAACGAAAGAGATTCTTCAAGAGCTTATGATATTTTACATTCAGATATTATGAGAAAATAAGAAAAACTAATGTTATTTTTATTATTGATTAAAATCATTTAATTATTCAAAATCTTAAAGAAAGTAATTGGCAAAAAACAAGAAAAAAATTGTGATTTTAGGAAGTGGTTTTGCTGCTGTTGAATGTGCTAAAAAATTAGAAGAAGAGTTTGGAGATGATCCTAAAATTGAATTGGTGATGATTGGTGAAGATAATTTTCTATTATTTACTCCAATGTTACCACAAGTAGCCTCAGGTATGATTGAAACTAGACATATAGTTTTTCCAGTTAGAACAATTTGTAAGAAAACAAAATTCTATGAAGGAAGAATAAAAAATATTGATCCATATGGAAAATTAGTCACATTATGGGGAACTAGTAATAAAAGAAGTATTTCAATTCATTATGATTTTTTGGTGGTTGCACTTGGCAGTGAAACTAATTTTTTTGGTATGATTGATGTTGAAAAAAATGCTTACACGATGAAAACACTCAATGATGCTGTAATGTTACGAAATAGAATTATTGATATGCTTGAACAAGCAGAAAACGAAACAAATCCAATTCTTAAAAAAAGTTTTTTAAATTTTGTAGTTGTTGGTGGTGGTTTTGCAGGAATTGAAACTGCGGGAGAAGTAATGGATTTACTTTTGGATGTGCATAAATATTATCCAAATATCAAAAAAGAAGATCTTAAAGTTACTGTATTAGAGGCAATTGGAGAAATTTTGCCTGGTTTTAATAAAAAATTAGCAAATTTTACAAAACAAAAGTTGTTGGAAAAAGGAATCGAAATTAGATTAAAAACGGTTGTTACAAATTTTGATGGAAATGAAGTAATAATAAAATCGTTAGATGAAACTCCAAAAGATTCTATTGATCAATCAGAAGTTAATTCTATAATCACAAAAACTTTGATTTGGACAGCAGGAATCACCCCAGTCAATACAATTAAAAGATCAATGTTCAAAACTAAAAAGGGAAAAATAATAATTAATGATTTTCTTGAAGTTTCAGAATTTACAGGTGTATTTGCAATAGGTGATTGTTCTTTATTTATTGATCAAGTTACAAAAAAACCAATTCCTTCAACTGCACAAACAGCAGAAGCACAAGCAAAAATGGCTGCAAAAAATATAATTTCATTAATTAAAAATTCTAAAAAAGAAAAATTTGTTTATCAACCTAAAGGGCAATTAGCAATTATTGGAAAAAGAACAGGTATTGCAACAATTTTAGGAGTGAATATTTCAGGATTTTTGGCTTGGTTAATTTGGAGAAACGTGTATTTTTCAAAAATTCCAACATTTGATAAGAAAATACGTGTTTTTCTTGATTGGACAATAGATTTGTTTTTTGTTAGAGATGTTTCAAGATTAAATTTCATCAAACGTGAAACTGAAAAGGAATACAAAGAACTTGATGAAGTTGATGATATTTGGTAAAAGTCATTATTTTTTTATTTTTTCAGATTCTTCATTAATCCATTTAATTAATTCTAAAGTATCTTTATCATTTTCTTTAATTTTTAGTGCAATATTACAACATTTAACAGCTTCATCATATCTTCCCATTCGTCCTAATGCAAATCCTTTATTGTTTAATGCATGAATATTGTTTTCGTGTAATCTAAGAATATTATCACAACATTCTATGGCATTTTCATATTTTCCTAATCTATTTAGTGCTAAAGATTTTGCATGTAACGCATTTGAGTTATTAAGATCTTTTTTTAAAATATTATCATAGCAAGTAATTGCAGTTTCAAATTGTTCAAGAAATGCTAGTGCGTATCCCTTGTTAATTAACGCAATAGAGTTTTCAGAATCTGATTTTAAAACGTCATCACATAAAACAATGATTTGTTCATACTCTTGTGATTGAAGTAATTGTTCACACTTTACATCAAATGAATCGTTTTCCATAATTTTTTAATTATATCATATAACTTAAGAATTTCTTAAACATGTATTGCAGTGCAATCAGTATTTTTTTCTAATTCCAATTATTATTATTGCTGGAATTCCAAAATACATTCCTAAATTAAGTGTGATTATAGAAATTCCAACACTTAATACTTCACTATCAGAATTAGCATTTTCCATTAAAGATAAGGTAGAAATCATTGGAGTAATTGCAAGCTTTACTACTTCTTTAAACATAGGATTCTCACGCTCATAATCAGCTATAATTGGTGAAAATGAATAATAAAATTCATTGAATCCAGACATGAATAAAGTTCCTGATTCTGTGTTCAGTAATTGATTGTCTCGTAATTCTCGAAGTTGTTGAACTTCAACTGCCATTTCACTACCATATGTAGCAGTTGCAATTAAACATCCACCACCTTCCTCAGATTTTTCATTTGTTTTTTCTTCAGAAGATTTTATTGTAGTTTGTTGTGATAGGATTTCAAATGAATTTAATGATTCATTAAATTTTGGAAGATCGTTTTCAAAATTTTCCACAGTATTACTATATGCAAATGTGTATGATTTTTCATTTGTAAGAATCATTGCTTCTATAAATTTAATTTTTAATGAAACATCATCAACTACAAAAGTACCTAATGCTTCAGTTTGATAAACATTTGATTTGATTTTTTGTTGAGAAAGAATTTCTAATTTATTTAAATAAACTGCTTGATCAAGCACTTGATTTTTTTCAGTAATTAAATCATCTATGGTTTTACCCTTTACATCTTTTATTGTTAAAGAAATGTAAGGATTAACTCCGTCAGTTTTTGGTCCTACTGCTACAACATCAGGTGAGTCTTCAGTAGTTTTTGTAGGTTGTTGTAATAACCAACCTACTGGTGCAGTAAATTTTACATCCAATTGTTGATTTTCAAAAATTGTAAATTCAGATGTAGTTGTAACAGTAGATCCTGTACGATCAGGTTCAGGTAATTCTAAAATGTCAGAAATTTCAGACCGTTCTACAACTGAAGTTTTAATGATTTTGACTTGTTCAGGATTTATTGGTCTATCATTAGTACCAGTTTGAATTGCTGCGATTTTATCAAGTGTTTCAAAACTTGATTCAGTAATTATTCTTCCAAAAACAGTATATTCCTCATCTAGAAATGTTGAATCTTTATGAACTATAAAAAATTGTGAGCCTGCACTGTTAGGATCAGCTGATCTTGCCATTGAAACAATCCCTCGATTATGTTTAATATTATTAAATTCTGCATCTATTCTATCAGATAGAGCTCCTGTGCCTCCTTGTCCCCATGTGTTTGGATCACCATCAATAGTATTAGGATCTCCACCTTGAATCATAAATCCAGGAATGATTCTGTGAAATAATGTTCCGTCATAAAATCCATTTTTAGATAACAAAATAAAATTTTCAACATGTTTTGGTGCATCTATATGGAAAAATTCTATTACAATATCTCCTTGATTTGTTTCCAAAACAACCACAGGATCTTCTACATATTGTGCAAACACATAACTAGTTGAACCAATAAAAATTAAAGAAAAAATAATTGTCAAAAGAATTTTTTTCAATAATTTTAAAAAAAATATCTCACTTAAAAGGCAATTGTATTAGTTTTTAACAAAGTAAACAAATCTTTCATCATGGAACCTGATGAGAAAATTCAGGCACATTTAGTTTCTGTGTGGAGAGAATCTAAAAAATTCTTCTCAATTGGTGGAAAGGAAGGAATGTTAGTATTAACTGATAAGCATTTATCATTTGTTCATAAAACAGAATCTAAAATGAGTTGGTGGAAAGCAATTACACAAAGACAAGTAATTAATTTTCTTAAATCTAAAAATACAATGATTCTTCACGACGGATATAATGAAAAAGATCTTTCAAATGATGTTGAAAATAGTAAAAATGTAGAATTATCATTCGACCAAATTGATAAAATTGAATTTAAAGAAGAAACATGGGGTAGTGCTTTATATTTAGAGTATGAAAAAGATGGGGGGAAAGAGAGTTTTCAATATGCTATAGCCCAAGATTGGGTCAAATATCCAATGAAAGAGCCTACAAAGTTTCTTAAAGTAGATTGGGAGCCATTTGTCCAATATGTTAAAGAAAGGCAAAAATTTACCAAATAAAATTGGGTAAAGTTTTTGCTGTCGGTGTAGGACCTGGTTCACCAAAATATGTGACAGAAATTGTAAAGGATATTATTCAAGATTGTGATATTGTAATTGGTTACAAATACACTCTAAAAACAATTGAGAAACTCATTGAAGGAAAAGAAATCTATGAAATAACAATGAATGACCAAGAAAAATCATATCAAAAAATACTTCCTAAACTTGGTAATAGAACATTGGTAATCCCATTCACCGGAGATGTAAATTTTTCAGAATCAGAAGTAGTTGATAGACTAATAGAGATTTTTGGAGAAGTAGAAATTGTTCCAGGAATAAGTTCAATTCAAGTTGCAGCATCAAAAGCAAAAGTTCCTTTGGATAAATCCAAAGTAATTACAATGCATGTAACAACTCCAATTGAAGATAAAAAATTAGAATTACAAAAAGCATTGATAGATGGATTTAGTGTCGTGTTAGTCCCAAGACCTTGGCCAAAACAACCAGACAAACATTTTATGCCATCAGAAATAGCAATTTATCTTCGAGAAAATGGTTTTGAAACCACTAAGATGAAAGTTCATGTTTTTGAAGCAATTACAACTGAAAATGAAACTAATTTTAAAGGAACTGTAAAAGAATTGGAGGGAAAAGAATTTTTGGATTTGTCTGTAATGGTGTTTAATCAAGCAAGTTTAGATTCGTACATGAATTATAGATGGCAATGGGAAAATTAATTATTTAAATTAAAATCCAGGCATTTCAATACTTTCATTTTCAACTAACTCTATCATGTAAAATTCAATATATCCACCCGCCAAAAGCAGTGCTATTACAATTCCGATTTCAATAATTGTTGGTTTGATAAATTGGAATAGATTTGTTTTTGTAATTATTGCTTTAATCAAAATAAAACTTCTAGAAATTGCTAATGAGTATGAAAAAATTTCCATTAACCCAAATGGTGATAAAAATAAAATTGATAAAGGTGAGATATGAGCTATTTCAGGCATAGAAGTTGCAATTGCTGCAAATGCAAATCCTGTAGACCATGATGAAAATAATCCCCAGAAAATCCCAAATCCAGGAATAAACATTGGTAATGCAATAGTTGTGTTATGTACAAAAATACCTAATGCGTCTATATCTAAAACTAATTTTTCAAATTCCTCCATAAACAAATCTGCTTCTTCTTCACTAACAGTAGACATAGAACCTACATGAAAAATACCTGTAAAAATTGCTAAAAATATGAAAAATGTGATTATTCTGACTTTGTTCATATTGTTTTGATTTAATGAACAATATTTGAGGGTTAGTTTAGAGCAGATTTAATTAAACCAAATTATATTTTTTGATATGAAAAAGGAATTATCATTCGTATTAAATTATGCATTAAACAAAGGATTCCAAATTCATCCAGATGCATTCAAAATTCTAGATGATGTTACTGATGTTAAACAATTAGAGAAAATTATAAAAGAAATTGTCAAAGAAAAAACAAAACAAAAAAAATTCCAAATCAATCAAAATGATTTAGAAACATATCTTGGAATAAAAGATGATCCTAATCTTTTAAATGAAATAAAAATTTTATTAGATCCCACTAATAAAATTACATCAGGAGAAGGGGTTAAAGGATACAATGCCTTGTTTTCTAGTCGTTTTAACAAACTGAAACGAATTGTTTCAGATAGACCTGAATCAAAGAAGTTAAAATCCATATCAATTGTTAAATCAAAACTTCAAAAAGAATGGGAGATTGAAAATGATGTGTATGTTTGTGGATTAGTCACTACACGAAATGCCGAAAGAAACATCACAAAATTAGTGTTAGAAGACCCTTCAGGCTCATTTGAGGGTATTATTTTTGATGAGGAATTACAAAAAATTGCTGGAACTCTATTAATTGATCAGTTTGTTATAGCACGAGTTACTTCGACTAAAAATTCAGGATTAATGATTAAAGATTTGATTATGCCTGACATCCCAGATCAGAAAATTAACAAATCAGAAAGTGAAGTATATGCTGTATTTTTATCTGATTTACATATTGGAAGCAAATACTTCATGGAAGAAGAGTTGGTTGAATTTGTACATTGGATATCTAGTCCTGACCCTGTAGCAAGAAAAGTTCGTTTTGTCTTAATTGGTGGAGATATTGTTGATGGTGTTGGCATTTACCCCAATCAGAATAAAGAATTAGTTTGCCAAACAATTGAAGAACAATTACAAAAGGCAGAAGATTTACTAGATAAAATTCCAAAAAATGTGAAAATTATCATTATGCCTGGAAACCATGATCCGGGAAGAAGAGCTTTGCCTCAACCTGCAATTCCTCATAAATACAATTCGGGTTTATGGGAAAGAAAAAATATCGAAATGGTTGGAAATCCTGCCCTAGTTTCATTAAATGGAGTTAAAGTATTGATGTTTCATGGTCAAAGTATAGATGATATTGTAAAAACCACACCTGGTTTAAGTTATGATAGACCTACAGATGTAATGAAAAATCTTCTAAGAGCTAGACACCTAAGTCCAGTTTATGGTAGTTCAACACCAATAGCACCAGAAGTAGAAGATCTTTTAGTGATTGAAGACATTCCAGATATTTTTCATGTAGGGCATGTACACAAAGCTCAATTAGATATGTACAAAGGAATTTTACTAGTTAATTCAGGTTCTTGGCAAAAACAGACACCTTTTCAAGCTAGTGTTGGGATGGTCCCAAATCCAGGTCTTGCTATAATTGTAAACTTAAAAACTTTCCAAGTATTTCATGAAAATTATAGTTCAAACTCAAATAATGTCTTGCAAAGTTAATTCATCTTTAAAGGATTTTTTTATCATTTCTGATGAAACTGTTAGTTTGTACTTTTTTGTTCTTCCATGAGTTCCTTGAGAAATTAATCTTCCAGAGATAATTCCAGATAGTTCAATTTCACTCAACATTTGAGTAACTCGCCTTTGAGTTAATCCATCTCTTCCAACCACTTTACAGAGGTTTTTGTAAGAAGAGTAAATCTCACCAGTAGAGGACCCATTAGCCTTCATTATGGCTAAAAGTACTAGTTTTTCATGTAACGGGTATGATTTTAGAGAGGCTTCTTCCTTATTTTCTTCAATTTTTAGAGAGGCTTCATCAACATATGCAATTGTAATTTTATCAGATTGGCGTCTTTCAGCAAGTTCCCCAGCTACTCGAAGTAAATCAATGGCTCTTCTAGCGTCCCCGTGTTCATTTGCGGCAAGTGCAGCACATCTATTTAGAGCTCCCATATCAACTGCATTTTCAATAAAAGATTCACTAATTCTTTCTTCTAAAATTGTTGTAAGTTGATCTTTATTATAATTAGTAAATATAATTTCTTCTTCACCTAAACTACTGATTACTCTAGGATCTAATTTTTCTTTGAAACTTAGGTCATTTGAAATCCCAACCATAGTTAAAGACCCGGCTTCCAATTGCTCGTTTGCTCTGGTTAATTGATATAGAATATCCTTCCCAGTTTTTACAACTAATTGTGCAAGATAGTCTATTTCATCAATTACAAAAACTGCATTAAGTTTTTCTTCTCTAATTCTATTTAGTAATCTTTTGAAGACTTCGCTGATTGCTAGTCCAGTTGTAGGTAATTCCTTCTCATTTAGGCCTAATTGCCTGCCTATACTGACTAATAATCCATATAATGTTGTCTCATTTTTAGAATTTGAATATACTAGTTTTATAGGGAAATTTGATTCTTCAACCCTTTCTTGGATTTTCGATAATACTTTCTTTACAACTAAGGTTTTGCCTGTTCCAGGTTTCCCATAAACTAGTAAATTAGATGGTCTAGATTGTTTTAAAATTGGTATTAATGATTGGAAGACTTGTTTTTGTTCAGATTCTCTATGAAGTATAATATTTGGCATATATGTAAAATGGAGGATTTCTCGGTTTTTAATAATAGATTTTCCAGTTAATGCATCATCAAGCCATTTATCAATTGGGTCAGACATACTCAGACACCTTCATTTCCTTTCATTATCAACA
>DASCQR010000068.1:0-4240 GCA_036013185.1 Candidatus Nitrosopumilus sp.
GCATATGATACAAAATATTCAAAATTCTTTTTAGGAGTTCCAGGAATTCTTTTGCTAATTGGAGGGGTGGGAACTGTTGTAGGATATACAGCAGAAATATTTGCAATTCTTGTAAGTATTTTAGGTGGAGCATTTTTAATCAGAGCATTTGATATAGACAGAGCTTGGTCAAGTTGGTCAAAACCAACACCGACAGGTTTTATCAGAATATTTACAATGGTTACAGGTGTTTTATTGATTCTTTCATCAGTTCCTGCTGGAATTAGTACAATTGATTCAAAAATTATTGAATCAAACGGTGGAGTTATTGAAAGTATGTCAAATCAAATTGTAATTGGACAATTTGTAGCAGGTTCATTACCAATTTTATGGATTGGTTTAGGAGCAATATTTGCTGGGACATTACTGAGTAATTGGATAGGGGGAATTCCTAGACAAATTAGTGACATCCTACGAATCATTGTCTTAATTTCATTGTATCCAATTGTAGCACAATTTACCAACATTATGGTATATGATGAGAATTCATTTACATTAATTCCACCATTGTTAGGAGGATTAGCAGTAACTTTAGTCTCAGCCACAGTTCTCTTTAAAAAATACAGAAAACAAAAAGAACAAGAAATGATTTAAGAGTAATTTCATAACATTCAAGAAAAATTTTAAAAAAACACTGATATCATCAGATACTCATTAGTTTTCAACGGAAAATGAGTAAATTTAAAGACGTGATTTTACAATTATCAGGATTATACAAAATATATGGTAAAAAACTAGAAGATGAGATCAAAACCGGTGATATTCCAAACCATATTGCATTAATTTTAGATGGAAATAGAAGATGGGCTAAACGGCATTTAGAAATTAATAAAAAAGGACATTGGAGAGGTGCAGATGCAGTTGAAAATTTACTTGATTGGTGTGAAGAATTTGATATCAAAATAGTTACACTATATGCATTATCAGCAGAAAATCTAGATAGAAAAGATAGTGAATTAGAGGATCTTTACGAACTAATTAGAATGAGATTAGAAAAATTATACAACGATCCCAGAATACATAGATGTAAAATGAGAGTGAAAGCAATTGGAAGGATAGAATTACTGCCAGAATCAATTAAAGAGGTATTAACAAGATTGGATAGTGTAACAAAAAACTATAACAATCATTTTCTAAATATTGCATTAGCTTATGGTGGTCAGTATGAATTAGTTGATGCTGTAAAAAAAATTGGAGAAAAAATTAAAGATGGAGATTTAGAAATAGAAGAGATTACAAAAAAGGAGATTGAATCAAATCTATATACATCACATTTACCACAATCATCGCCAGATATGATTTTACGCACATCAGGAGAAAAAAGATTGAGTGGGTTTTTGATGTGGCAAAGTGCATATAGTGAATTAGTTTTTATGGATATTTTTTGGCCAGAGTTTAGAAAGATTGATTTAATGAGGGCCATTAGAACATTTCAAGTAAGAAAAAGAAGGTTAGGAAAATGATTGAAGAAACATCTGCAGGAATTGTAATATTTAGAAAAGAAGAATCAAAAAAATTATTTTTGTTGTTAAATTATCCATCAGGTCATTGGGATTTTGTAAAAGGTAAAATGGAAAAAGGAGAATCAACTCACGAAACAGCAATTAGAGAAACAAAAGAAGAAACAGGGATAACAGATCTTACATTTATAGAAAATTTTGAAGAATGGATAAATTATAATTTCAAATATCAAGGGGAATTAGTTGAAAAAAAAGTTGTGTTCTTTTTAGCTGAAACTAAAACTAAAGAAGTAAAAATTTCACACGAACACAGTGACTATACATGGATGGATTATAACTCATCAATGGAAAAAACAACATTTGATAATGCAAGAACAGTCCTAACTAAAGCACAGAAATTACTTTCCAATACTTTGTGAATGTAATTCTTTTGCCATACTAATTGGATTTTTTGCATTCAAAATAGTTCTACCGACAATTAAATAATTTGTACCAAATGAAATTACTTCTGATGCATTTCCTCCTTGAGTTCCAACACCTGGTGAGAAGATACTTAGATTTTTTCCTGATTGTTTGGAACAATATTGAATGATTTTTGGAAATGTTGCACCGACTACAATTCCATCAACTTTTGCAGTTAATGCCCAATTAAGAAATAATTGGTATAATTGTTGTTTTTTACCCATTTTAATCTCCATATCATATGATAATTTAGCCTCTGGAGCACTCATATGGCATAAAGTGATTACCCCTTTCTTTTCTTTGTGAGACGATTTTACTAAATTCTTTAAACTATCCAGTCCCATGATAGGATTTGCTATTACTGCATCAAAACCCAAATTCCACAAATGCTCAGTTGTTATACGATTGGTATTTCCAATATCATTAAGTTTGATATCAGCAATTGTTTGCAATCCATAATCATGTGCTGTTTTGTTAATTTTAATAATTTCTTTAGAACTTAGTGGAAGAAGTAAATGAAAATTTAATTTAATTCCACAAAGATATGGGTTTAATTTTTTAATATTTTGAATGGTTTTATTTTGTAAATTTTTTTCTGAAGAATCATAATCATTTGCAAGGATTACTTTCCCATTGCTTTTTGAGATCTGAGAAAGTCTAGTTTTGAAGGTGGTCATAATTAACTAGTGGATGAGTTTCCTTCAATTTTATTATTTTGATGTAGGAAAATCCATGTTCTGAAGGATTTTCAACAAAAGTGGGTTCGACACCATTTGTGGTAGAGAATTTAATGAAAGGATTATCAGGTTCATCATTCAATACTACATGACAAAAATAGGATGTTCCTTCATCATTAAAATTCATAAAAACTCCGAGAAGCCATTTATCATTATGAGGGAATAAAAACAATGGAAATGGTACATCATCAAAACCCCATGTAAGTTTTGCAAGACTAGATAAATCCTCTAGTTCAATTGGTTGGTATCTATCAAGAGTACCATTACCAGGTTGCAATGTTTTTGGAAGAGATTTTATTCTAATAATTGGAGAATATAATTTACTAGAATCAGAAGTAGAATCTACAATGTTAGATTCTTCTTTACCAGATTTTAACCCATAACAAAGATAATCTCCATTACGTTCTAAAGGAGTATAGTAAACAATTGGTTTTTCTTTTAAAACGTCCATTTGTACAGATAGAATTTTTTTACCATCATGATTATGAGAAAAAGAAACTCGAGGTGCACGTTCAAGTGCACAAACTAATCGGGTAAATTCTAAAGTTGAATGTACTTGTATGTAACGAGGTAATTTATCAACAACCGGAGACAATAATTTATCCACAATGATTTGTAAAAGATTATCAAATTAAACTTATCCAAAAAATTAGAGCCTAGCTTCTTCTATCAACAACATCATTGATACTTGGACCAGTTCCAATAATTGTTACAGGCGTGTTTAATTCATTTTCTATATTTTTGATAAATGATTTTGCATCTTCAGATAATTCATCAAAAGATGTTTTTCCAGCACAGTCAGTAAAAAGGACATCAAGTTTTGTAATAGAAATTTGTGTTGCGCCATTAAGCATAATTGCACGCCTAGCTAAATCAAAATCAAAATCAGCTGCACGTCTTTGACGACCAGTTACAGTTCCAAATTCAGACCAATTTTTCTTTTCTGCTTCCTCGAGAGATAATTCTTTTGCTAAAGGACCAGTTCCAACACGAGTAACATATGATTTGAAAACAACAATTACTTCATCAACTTTTGTTGGTCCCAAACCAACATCAGCACAAATTCCAGATGCAGTAACATCTTTAGAAGTAACAAAAGGATATGTTCCGTGCCATAGAGAAAGGAATGTTCCTTGAGTACCTTCAACTAGAACATTTTGATTAGCAGATAATGCTGAATTAATCTCTTCAGGCACATCAACAATCAAAGAAGATAGTGAATCAAAATCTTTTGCCATTTTTAAAACTCGCATAGCTCTATCAGAATTTGCGGGACCAGTTCCACTACCAGTACTGCCAATTTTTTCTTTTAATTCTCCTTTAGAATCTCTTTGTAAATGAGAATCTTCAATTACACCACAGTGTTTATCGATAAAAACACGACCAGATGCACCAAAATCTTGAATTTCGTTAGATAAAACTTCAGGATTAATTACAACACCAGGTCCAATCATGACTTTAGCATTTTTATTCAAAAATCCACTTGGAAGCATTCTAACTTTGTAAATCTTATCGCCATCCATTATAGTATGACCTGCATTT
>DASCQR010000069.1:0-6811 GCA_036013185.1 Candidatus Nitrosopumilus sp.
AATTTTAAAAAATATAAAAATTCCATGGAGTGTAAATTCTTTAGCTCAAGATGCAGCAAATGCTGTGTTAAAAGATATTTCTCATATTAAAAAATCTAATTTAATTATTAAAAAAGAATTAAAATATTTGAAAGAACAAATTTCTGCTATTGATGGTTTTGAATGTCTTTCATCATTTACTAATTTTATGTTAATTAAAACAAAACATGATTCTACAAAATTACAAATAAAATTATTAAAAAACAAAATTTTAATTCGTGATTGTAAAAATTTTAGAGGTTTAAACAATCATTACATTCGAATTGCAGTTAAATCTCATAAAGATAATATAAAATTAGTTACTGCATTGGAGAAAATGAAATGAAATCATTAATGATTCAAGGAACCTCTTCTGGTGCTGGAAAAACAACATTAGTTGCTGCCTTATGTAGAATTTTTTCAGATAAAGGTTACAGTGTGGCTCCATTCAAGTCTCAAAATATGTCCAATTTTGGATATATTACGCCTGATTTTGAAATTTCTCGTGCTCAAGCAATTCAGGCTTTTGGTGCACGGTGTGAAATTACGTCAGACTTGAATCCTATTTTATTAAAACCAGTTGGGAACTATTCTAGTGTTGTTTATTTGAATGGTAAGCGATTTAAAAAAATGCATGCAAAAGAATACTATGAAAAATTTGTAAACACTGAAGGTATGAAATTGGCCTCAAAATCTTTGAAAATTTTACAAAAGAATTTTGATTTAGTAATTATGGAAGGTGCTGGTTCTCCTGCAGAAATTAATTTACAGAAATATGATATTGCAAATATGAAAATTGCTAAAAAAGCAAATGCAAGTGTTTTATTAGTTACTGATATTAAGAAAGGGGGTTCATTTGCTAGTTTAGCTGGAACTATGGCTTTAATAGAAAAACAATATCAAAAATTAGTTAAAGGATTTATTTTTAATAAATTTCGTGGAGATATTGATGTTTTAAAACCAGGATTCAAAAAATTAAAAAATCTTACAAATGTACCCGTGATTGGAACAATTCCATTAATTTCATTAACTTTACCAGAAGAGGATTCTCTTAATTCTAATCCTAAAGATATTGTTTGGAACAAGAAAAATATTAAAAAAATTGATAATGAATTAAACAAATTATCAAAAATTGTTGAATCAAATATGGATATCAATTCAATTGAGAAAATGTTACAATGATTATTGAATCTATTGCAATTATTGGTTTTGCAATTTTAATTGATTTAATATTTGGGGATCCAAAAAATCGTTATCATCCAACAGCTTGGATAGGAACGTTCATTGCAAAATTAACTACTCTTACAAAAAATCAAAATTCAACAATTGAAAAAATTGGTGGCACAACAATGATAATTATTATTTCTAGTGTGGTTGTTTTATTATTATCTGGACTAAATTTTGGAATCTCTTTAATTTCTGTTGATTATGTTTCATTAATTTTATCTATAGTTATAGGTGCATTATTACTTAAAACAACAATTGCAATTCGTGGAATGGAAAAGCATGCAATTAGCGTACTTGATTCTTTAGAGAGTAATGATCTTGATTTGGCAAGAAATTATTTATCAATGATTGTCAAGCGAAATACTACAAAATTAGACAAAAATCATGTACTTTCAGGCGTACTTGAAAGTATTAGCGAAAATACTGTTGATGGTATTACTGGACCAATGTTTTACTATTCCTTTTTTGGTTTATTTGGTGCATTTGTCTATAGAATCATCAATACAGCTGACTCAATGGTTGGATACAAAAATGATCTTTTCAAAAATCTAGGATGGTTTTCGGCTAAATGTGATACAATCTTAAATTATATTCCATCTAGACTGACAGGATTAATGATGGTTATTTCAGCAGCGATTTTACAAAATAATTGGAAAAATTCTTACAAAATAATGATTCGTGATGGTAAAAAAACTGAAAGTCCTAATGCTGGATATCCAATGGCAGCATTAGCCGGAGCATTAGAAACTAAATTTGAAAAAATTAATCATTACAATTTGGGAGATGGAGAAATAATTCTTTCAAAACAACATGTTACATCTGCAATTAAAATTATGAAATTAACATCAATTCTTTTCTTTGGAATTATTACTATTCCAATAATTCTTATTTTATCTATGGTTGGATGGTGGATTTATGTTTAAAGAAATTGGTTCTGTTTTTTCTTTTTTAACAATTTTACCATCATCAAATTCAACCTTAAATGAAACTGCAAAATACATGTATCTCTTTCCTGTTGTGGGAATAATACTTGGCATTTTAGTTGGTAGTTTTGGTTTTGGTTTATCATTTCTTTTGGATCCAATATTGGTAAGTTTTCTTGTTGTTACATCAATTGCAATTTTGACAGGAATTCATCATGCTGATGGTTTAGCTGATTTTGCTGATGGTTTAATGGTAAAAGGAAGTAAAGAAAAAAAACTTAATGCAATGAAAGATCTCTCTACTGGTTCTGCAGGAGTTGTAGCACTTGTGTTGTATCTTATTGGATTAGTTGTTACAATTTCACTTACAACTGGATTTGATCTGTTTAAGGCAATTCTGATTAGTGAAATTTTAGCAAAATTTTCCATGGTTTTAATGGCAAGCTTGGGAAATTCTGCATCATTAGGCTCAAATTCATCTTTTGTTCAGACTATGAAAGATAAGCGAAAATTAATGCTAGCATTTGTAATTATGATAATTCCTGTTGCTTTACTTGGTGAAACAACTGGTCTTGTAATGCTTGCAGTTACTTTTGTTGTTACAATCATAATTTTAGGAATATCTATGCGTAGTTTTGGTGGTATTACTGGAGATGTTATAGGTTCTACTAATGAAATAACTCGTTTAGCATCATTGATGGTATTTGTTTCGATATGATTGCTTTGATTATGGCAGGTGGTAAAGGTACAAGAATGAATCTTGATAATGAGAAATTATTACTCAAATATAAAAAACCAATTATTTTTCATGTATTTGATTCTTTAAAAGAATCAAATTGTTTTTCAAAAATTTTAGCATTGACAAGTCCTAATTCTCCAAAAACAAAAAAATTATTACAAGAAAATAATGTTGATATTTTTAATACTGATGGAATAGGATATGTTGAAGATTTAACTTTAGTACTTCAATCCATGAATGATTCTGTTTTAGTTACTTCTGGCGATTTACCTCTTTTAGATGTAGAAATTATAAAAAAAATTGTTAGCTACTATGATTCTGAAAAAATTTGGACTAGCATTTTAGTAACTAACGAATTTTTAATTTCTCTTGGATTGGAATCAGATTATTTTGTTAATTATAATAATCAAAAATGTAATTACACAGGAATTTCTTTAATTAATACAAATAAAATTAATTCATCTCAGAATTTAAATGAAAATTATATTATCATTGATGACAAAAGAATTGCATTAAATCTAAATACAAAACAGGATTACGAATTACTCGGCACTGCCTGAAATTTTACCGTTTATTTTTGCTTTAGAACCAGTGGGTTCTGAAATTGTATTACCACATGAGTTACATGCAATATTTGTCGATGCATGGGAATATACTATTTGTAATTCACCGCATTCTTCACAATTAACTTTTTGAAACTTGCTTGATGGTTTAGGAACCCCGATATGATCTTTCTTCATGCTGCTACCAACTCAAATTTCTTAATTCTAACACCTGTTTTATTGTATTTCTTTTTACAAACAGTACATGTCATAATTGGAGTAACTTTCTTTGTTACTTTTGCTGGTTTTGCAAGTTTTGGGAATTTTTGTCCACCATAACCTTGTTTACGCTCAGCGTGACGACGTTCACCTCTTGCAGAACCACGTCTCTTTCCAGCCTTGTAAATGGAGACCTTTTGATCAGTATGTGTTTTACATTTTGCACAATACTTTCTGATCACCTTTGGAATGTTCATATCAACAAAACCTCTTCATCCGTAATTTAAGCATTGAACCTATAATAGTCATAAATTTGAATATTAATTATGAATTCAAGCCTAGCCAATTCTATTCAATCTTTAAACTCTGTTGCATTAGGTGATAAAAAAGCAAATCTTGTTTTGACAAATTGTAATTTACTTTCTGTTTATACTAGGGAAATAATTCCAAAAATTCAGATTGCAATTATTGATGATCGAATTGCATATGTTGGTTTAGATGCAACTCATGCAATAGGGCCAAAAACCAAAATTATTGATATTAAAGATAAATTCGTCAGTCCTGGATTTGCAGATCCTCATCTACATATCGATCAATTTGTACTACCATCTGAATTTGCAAAACAAGCTCTTCTTTGTGGTGTGACTTCCCTTTTTTCAGATCCTATTGATATTGTCAGTGTAGGTGGTTACAAAGGTTTTCAAGAATTTCTTAAACTAGGAGAAAATTTACCTATTCGAATATTTCAAACAGTTCCAGGTGGACTACCTGTTGATGCAAAATTTAGTAATAGTAAATCATTAACTCCGTCACAAGAAAAAACTGCAATTAAACATCCTCATGTACTTGGAATGGGAGAAGTTTTTTCATGGACTAAAGTAACTTTACGTGAACCAAAAACAATGAAATCACTTTCAACAATGTTGGAACATGATTGTATCATTAATGGACATACTGCAGGTACAAGTGACAAAAAACTTAATGCGTATATTTCATCAGGAATTCTTTCTTGTCATGAACCAATTAACTTTGATCAAGTATTAGAAAGATTACGATTAGGAATGTGGATTATGATTAGAGAAGGCTCTATACGTCGTGATTTAAAAGAAATTATCCCACGTGTATTATCTCATGGAACGTATCTGAATCGATTAATGTTTTGTTCAGATGGTCTTGATCCATTAGATATTTCTAAATTTGGTTATATTGATTACTGTATTAGAGAATCCATTAAACTTGGTTTAGAGCCTATAGATGCAGTAACAATGGCATCTAAAAATAATTTTGATTATTATAATATGGGAAAAGATCTTGGAGGAATAGCACCTGGTAAGTTAGCTGACATTTTAGTTTTTGATAATTTAAAATCATTTAAACCAAAACATGTTTTTGTTGGAGGTAAGCTTGTAGTTTCAAATGGAACTATTGTAGCTCATATAAGAAAAAATATTATTTCTCCTTGGATTAAAAAAACTGTAAAATTAAAAAAATTTTCTGAAAATGATTTTATGATCAAATCTAAAAAGGATCATGTGATTGCAAATACAATTTTTATGCAAAATGAAATAATTACTAAATTAGGGACATCAGAATTGTATCCAAAGAACGGTCATGTTTCTGCATCTTTAGATGATGACATTTGGAAAATTGCAGCATTTGATAGAACTCATGGAACAAATCAACACTCAATTGGATTTCTTGAAAATTTTGGTGCTGATATAGGTGCATTTGCTTCTACATGGAGTTTTCACGAAAATGATTTGATTGTACTTGGTTCAAATGATTCTGACATGACAATAGCGGCAAATCATTTAATCAAAAATCAAGGGGGGTTAGTAGTAGTTAAATCTGGGAAAATTCTCGCTTCACTACCATTACAATTTGGAGGAATTGTTTCAACTGATTCCTTTGAAACTGTTTCATCTAATTTTGAAAGGATCAATAATTCTATAGTAGATTTAGGATGTAAATTTAGTAGACCTCATTTGATCCCTCTTTTTCTGCCTTTCTTAGCCTTACCATCTGTAAGGATTCTAGCAGGTGGAATCATTGATGTGAAAAAACGATCTTACATTTCACCTATTAATTAGGCAATGTTAAAAAGGGGGATTTTGAGAATTGAAAATGAATCTAAATGGCATCAATCCAACAAGGACCAAATGGACCTGTATTAGTTCTTAAAGAAAGTGCACTACAACAAAAAGGCAAAGATGCACAACAAAACAATATTGCTGCAGCAAAATTAGTTGCAGAATTAGTCAAAAGTAGTCTTGGACCTCGTGGTTTAGATAAAATGTTAGTTGATTCCTTAGGCGACGTTACGATTACAAATGATGGTGCTACTATTCTAAAAGAAATCGATGTTCAACATCCAGCAGCAAAAATGATTGTTGAAATTTCTAAAACTGTAGATAATGAAGTAGGTGATGGAACAACTTCTTCTGTTGTTTTTGGTGGTGCATTATTAGCAAGAGCAGAAGATCTTTTGAAAAAAGATGTTCATTCTTCAACAATTATTGAAGGTTTTCAAGCTGCATCCGAAAAAACTCTTGAAATCTATTCACAATTATCTAAAAAAATTGAACCTAATGATAAAACATCACTTTTAAAAATTGCATCGACAAGTATGCAATCAAAATTAATTTCAGAAGATAGTAGTAGTTTATCAAAGGTTGTAGTTGATGCAGTTCTTAGTATTGCAACCAAAAAGGGTGAACAATATTTTGTTGATCTTGAAAATATTAAAGTTGAAAAGAAACCAGGTGGTTCAATTGATGACACACAAATTGTAAAAGGAATTGTTTTAGATAAAGAAATTGTTCATAGTGGAATGCCTACTAGAATTGAAAAAGCAAATATTGCATTGATTAATTCTGCATTAGAAATTGAAAAAACAGAAATGAGTGCAGAAATTAGAATTACTGATCCAACTCAAATGCAAATGTTCTTAGAAGAAGAAAATAGAATGCTAAAAACTATGGTTGATAAATTACATGATGTCGGAGCTAATGTTTTGATTTGTCAAAAAGGAATTGATGATATTGCACAACATTATCTTGCAAAACATGGAATTATGGCAGTTCGTCGTGTAAAAGAAAGTGATATGATTAAACTTTCAAAAGCTACAGATGGACGAGTAATTA
>DASCQR010000070.1:0-5197 GCA_036013185.1 Candidatus Nitrosopumilus sp.
TTGAAATTAAAAAGTGGATACAATATTGGTTTAGAAATTGAAAAGATTGAAAAAGTTGAAAAAAAATCACCAATAGAAAATAATATTGAAAAAAATGAAAAAGTTGAAAAAAATAAGAGTTTACCAAATATTTTACTATTATCAACTGGTGGAACAATTGCAAGTAAAATTGATTATAGAACTGGTGCAGTGACTCCAGTATTAACAGCTGAAGAATTAAATTCATCAGTTCCAGAACTTGGTGAAATTGCAAATATTGACACAAAAGTACTATTTTCAGAATATTCTGAAAACATTATGCCTGAACATTGGTTAAAAATTGCTTTAACAATTAAAGAATATAATAAATCAAAATATGCAGGAATAATTATTGCACATGGAACAGATACAATGCATTATACATCATCGTATCTATCTTTTGCATTAGCAGGTTTTCCAATACCCATAGTATTAGTTGGATCACAGAGATCATCAGACCGTGCATCATCAGATGCTGCATTAAATCTAATTGGAGCAGCAAAATTTCTTACTGAATCTAAAACAAATGGAGTTTACATTGCAATGCACCAAGATGAAAACGATACAACAATTGCATGTCACATTGGTACTCGTGTAAGAAAAAATCATACTAGTAAAAGAGGAGCATTTCAAACAATAGGGGATGATCCAGCATTTTTAATTGTTAATAATAAAATTCAAAAAAATATGAAAAGAGAATTTTATACAATCAATGAATTTGAACCTAGAATAAAAATAAATGATAAAGTTGCACTAGTAAAATATTATCCAGGATTTAATCCAGATGTATTGAAAAATCTAATTAATTCAAATTATAAAGCAATAATTTTTGAAGGCACCGGATTAGGACATATTGGAGAAAACATGTATCCAATAGTAAAAATGGCAAACGAAAAAGGGATTTTCATGGGAATGACTTCACAATGTATTGATGGTAGAGTAAGAATGACAGTATATGAAAGTGGAAGAGATCTATTAAATTTAGGAATTATTCCATTAGAAAATATGATTCCAGAAATTGCATTGGTAAAAGCAATGTGGATTACAGGAAATACTGAAGAATATAATGAAATTAAAGAAAATATGCTTAAACAAATTGCATCAGAATTTACAATATGAATGAGTAAAATGGAAAAATTTTCAATTAAAGATGTAGGCGTAAAAATAGGCTTAGAAATCCATCAACAGCTTGAAACTAATAAAAAATTATTTTGTGATTGCGCCCCAATTGAATCAGAGAATTATTCAATCAAATTTCAAAGAAAATTACGAGTCTCTAAAAGTGAATTAGGTGAATTTGATCCCGCAGCACTTTTTGAAAGTACAAAATCAAAAACAATCATGTATTATGCAAATGAAGATAGCAGTTGTTTAGTTGAACAAGATGAAGAGCCACCTCATCAGTTAGATAAAGATGCAAGGAAAATTGCATTAATAATTGCATCTGCATTAAAATCAAATATTTTTAGTGAAATCTATCCCATGAGAAAAACTGTGATTGATGGTTCCAATACAACGGGATTTCAGCGTACCATGTTAGTTTCACAAGGAGGGTTTTATAATGCAGGAAAAACAAGAATTGGAATTCAATCAATTTGTTTAGAAGAAGATGC
Organism: Candidatus Nitrosopumilus sp.; assembly: GCA_036013185.1. GTDB lineage: Archaea > Thermoproteota > Nitrososphaeria > Nitrososphaerales > Nitrosopumilaceae > Nitrosopumilus. Next base: position 1,632 of record DASCQR010000070.1, read on the forward strand.
TGCAAAAATTTTAGGAGGAGAAGGAAGTATTAGAAAATTTGGATTAGAACGTTTAGGTGTACCCTTAGTAGAAATTGCGACAGATCCTTTTGAAGTAGATTTAACTGAAATAAAAAAAATTGCATTGTCCCTAGGAAGAATTTTGAGGAGTACAAAAAAAGTAAAAAGAGGATTAGGTTCAATTCGACAAGATGTTAATGTATCAATTAAAGATGGAGGAGGAATTGTAATTGAAGTTAAAGGAGTACAACAATTAGATCAATTAGAAAAAGTTGTAGAATATGAAGCAAAAAGACAACATGGGTTACTAAAAATTTCAAAAAAAATTCAAGAAACTAATTGGAAATATGAGAAACAGGATAAAAAAGACATTACAGAATTATTTTCAAAATGTCAATCAAAAATTATTCAAGGAGCTATTAAGAAAAATCAGAAAATCATAGCAATTTCTTTTAAAAATATGAGTGGAATTTTTGGATATTTACCATATGAGGGTATAAGATTAGGTAAAGAAGTAGCAGAATTAGTCAGATTTTTTGGAATTGGTGGAGTTTTTCACTCTGACGAATTACCAAATTATGGAATAGAAACATTTGACCTGGATGGACTAAAAGATTTATTAAAAATTAGTGAAAATGATGCATTTTTGATTTTAGCTGCTCCTGAAGAAAAAATTTACACAGTGATCGATCAAATAATTTTAAGAATAGAACAGATCAAAAATCAAGGTATACCAATTGATACAAGATTAGCTACTCCAACTGGTGAAACAAAGTTCCTCAGGCCAAGACCTGGAGCTGCACGAATGTATCCAGAAACAGATATTCCACCAATAGTAATTACTAAAAGTGAATTAACTATTGCAGAAGAAAATATTCCAAAATTATGGGATGATGCAATCAAAGAGATAGAAATTAAATATGAAATTAATCAACAACTTGCAGAACAAATTTTTGATTCTAGATATATTGAGTTATTTGAAAATATAATTAGAAAAAATAAAACAAATCCAACGTTTGTTGCATCAATTCTTTGTTCAACAATAACAAATTTAGAAAGAAAAGGATTAGATTCAAATTTATTAAACAACAAAGATATTTTCAAATTATTTGAATTATTAGAAAAAGGTCAAATTGCAAAAGAATCAATTGAAATAATTTTGGAAAACATTATGTCTAAAAAATCACAAAATGTTGAAGAAGCTATGAAAAATGCTTCAATTGAATCCATTAATGAAGAAGATTTAGATACAATAATCAAAGAGATAGTAGATAAAAATCAAGAAATTATTAAAAATCAAAATGAAAGAGCAATTGGACCATTAATGGGAATCGTAATGAAAGAATTAAGGGGTAAGGCATCAGGTGAAATCATAAATAATCTTCTTTTAAAAAATATTAAAAAAAAATTGGAAAATAATTAATTAAATGCGGGAAGTGGGATTTGAACCCACGAACTCCTAAAAGATAAGGATCTGAACCTTACACCGTTGACCAGGCTGGGTGATTCCCACATCATGAAATTTATAATTCTAAGATAAGTTCTTTATTATACAAGAAAATAATCTTATCAAATCAATTAAGTGATGAAAATGGAATTCAGAGAAATTTATTGTACAAGTTGTAAAAAAGTAATTGGAAGATATAATATTAAATTTTACACAGAAGACAAAATTGCAGAATTAATGAAAACAAGTCATGTAACTCATGTTAGAAATGGGCATCAAATCAATATTAGAAAATTTGAAAAAAATTAATATGATTTGATTTTTTCAATTGCTTCAGAAAGTTTTGAAATTCGGAAAATTTCATTATTTAAAATATGATGATTCCAAGGTTGTGAATATAAAATTACTTTTTTATTATTTTCAAGAAATTTAATTGCATTAAGTGGGGAGTCATCAATAAAAACATCATAATCTAAATCAGATTTCATTGGTCCATGAATTACTGAAACATAATTATCATAAGAAATGTTATGATAATTTAGCCAATTTTTTACAAAAGAATTTGTGGAAATTTCTCTAGCTGTAACAATATCTACTTGTGCAAAATTTGAAAGATTTTTTATTGTTAAAGATAAATTTTTTTCAGTCACTGGTATTGATTTCCAGTTTTTCCAACAAGAACTTAATTCAGAGTAAAAATCAAACGGATCAATTTTAAATTTTTTCCAGAATTCCCAATCAGTTATTTGATTTTTAGATATAGGTGATCTAATAGAATTACTATAATTTAACCAAGAAACTATTACATCCGCAAGTACACCATCAACATCTAATGCAATTTTCATTTTAATCAATTAATCAGATGTTTCTTTAAATTCATTTAATAGATTTTTTTGTTGTTTATTGAGTTTTTTTGGTACATTCACTACTACTCTCACATATTGATCACCTGTTCCTCTAGAATTAATATGAGAAACACCTTTTCCCTTTAATTTGATAATAGTGTTAGGTTGACTTCCAGATTCTACTTTAATTTTTTCTTCACCTTGTAGAGTTGGCACTCTAAGATCACAACCCAATGCTGCATCTATCATTGAAATATCTTGATCATAAAAAATATCTTTTCCATCTCTTTTGAAATATATGTGAGGTTGAATTTTTACTCGAATAACTAAATCTCCATTTATTCCATCTGGAATTTCATTTCCTTCATTAGAAACAATATAATCACCTGTATCAATTCCAGGTGGAATTTCAAAATCAACTTTTTTAGTTCCTTTAACTCTGCCTTGTCCTTTACAATTACTACATGGTATTTCTATCATTGAACCTTGACCTCTACAAGTTGGACATGGTGCAGCTGTAACAAATGAAGCAAATCCCATATTTCGAGTTTGTCTAACTTCTCCTTGACCATTACATGATGTGCAAGTTCTTTTATTAGTACCAGGTTTACATCCTGAACCTTGACAATTATCACATTTGATTTGTTTTTGTAAATCAATTTCCATTTTTTTTCCGTGTAATACATCTTCCAAAGTTACAGTTGTTTGATAAAGAATATCAGATCCTCGTTGTTGTTGTTGGGAAAAACCACCACCACCTCGACCAAAAATGGATTCAAAAATATCATTAAAACCACCACCACCACCTCGACCAAAAATATCTTCTGAGCTATATCTACCATCTACTCCAGCATGACCATGTTGATCATATGTCTGCTTTTTTTCAGAATCTGAAAGTACAGCATATGCTTCTGAAATTTCTTTAAAATGTTCTGCAGCGTCTGCAGATTGATTCCGATCAGGATGAAATTTTAAGGCTAATTTTCTATATTGGTTTTTGATTTCATCAAGAGATGAGGTTTTGGTGACACCTAAAACTTCATAATAATCACGTTTTGCTGCCATAAGTTATTTCTCTATCAGAATTATACTATAAATGATTGAATTTGGAAAATTAAGGGTTTTTTGTTTCATCAGTAGAATTTGAATTAGTGTTTTGTCCATCAGCACCTTGTTGTCCATCAGCACCTTGTTGTCCATCAGCACCTTGTTGTCCATCAGCACCTTGTTGTCCATCAGCACCTTGTTGTCCATCAGCACCTTGTTGTCCATCA
>DASCQR010000071.1:0-6420 GCA_036013185.1 Candidatus Nitrosopumilus sp.
GCTAATGTTTTGATTTGTCAAAAAGGAATTGATGATATTGCACAACATTATCTTGCAAAACATGGAATTATGGCAGTTCGTCGTGTAAAAGAAAGTGATATGATTAAACTTTCAAAAGCTACAGATGGACGAGTAATTAGTAACTTAGATGATTTAACTGAAAAAGATCTTGGTTCAGCTGATTTGGCTCATCAAAAGAAAGTTGAATCTGATAAATGGGTATTCATTGAAGGTTGTAAACATCCACAATCTGTAACACTACTTATTCGTGGAGGTACTCAAAGAGTAATTGATGAAGTAGATCGTTCTATTCATGATTCTTTAATGGTAGTAAAAGATGTAATTGAAAAACCAGAAATCGTTGCTGGCGGTGGTGCTCCTGAAGCATTTGCAGCAGCACAACTCAAAGATTGGGCTGATAATTTTGATGGAAGAGAGCAACTTGCAATTAAAAAATATGCTGAAGCATTAGAAGTAATTCCATTAACAATTTCTGAAAACGCAGGTATGGATCCTATTGATACAATGGCTACTTTAAGATCAAAACAAAGTCAGGGACAAAAATGGACTGGTATTGATGCTAAAAATACAAAAATTGCAGATATGATGGCAATTAACGTAGTTGAACCAATTGCAGTTAAAGAACAAATTATCAAATCTGCAACTGAGGCAGCATGTATGATACTCCGAATTGATGATGTCATTGCTATTTCAGGAGGTCCAGGCGGCGGCGGCGGAATGCCTCCAATGGGATAAATTCAGTTAAAATTTAATCATACTGCTTTTCATAAATTATTGTTGTACAAAATTGGTGTAGATCTAGGTGGTACTAAGACAGAAATAATTGTTTTAGATGAGAGTCTTAATGTTTTAGAACGAAAAAGAGTTATTACACCCAAAAACGATTATCAGAAAATTATCAATAATATAGCAAACTTGGTTTCAGACGTTACACAAAATATCTCTGATTTTTCATTAGGAATTTGTTGTCCTGGTGCAATTTCAAAACAAACTGGATTAATCAAAAACAGTAATACACAATGTTTGATAGGTAAATCTTTAAAAGAAGATTTAGAAAATAAACTTCAAAAAAATATTTCTATTGAAAATGATGCTAATTGTTTTACTTTAGCTGAATCTAAAATGGGTGCTGGAGTTGAGTTCAATTTAGTTTTTGGTGTTATCTTAGGTACTGGTGTAGGTGGAGGTATTGTGATTAATAAATCACTTAACTGTGGTAGAACTAACATTGCAGGTGAGTGGGGTCACCATACTTTACATCGAAATGGAAATTCTTGTTATTGTAGTAAATTTGGTTGTGTAGAGACATACATTAGTGGACCCTCTTTAGAAAAACGTTGGAATCAACTTACTGGTTTAACTCAATTAATGCCTGAAATAATTGATAACTTTGATGATGAAATTGGTAAACAATGGAAAGATGAATTTTTAGAAAATTTTGGTTATGGTCTTGCAAATGTAATTGATATTTTAGATCCTGATGCAATAATTCTCGGTGGTGGTTTATCTAATATTGATTTTTTATACACTGAAGGAAAAAATTCAATTTATTCTAAAGTCTTTTCTGATATTGTTGAAACTCCTATATTAAAAAACAAACTTGGTGATTCCTCTGGAGTATTTGGTGCTGCCCTTTTAAGTTAATTATTGTGGACATCCTTCCATTTTTGCAATGAAATATCCATTTGTCATAATTTCAATCTCTATATCTTCTGAAACAGATTCTGAATGACAAAATTTACATTCTTCTGTTGTAACTGTTGAATTATTTTCATTAATTGATTTTAGCCATTCTTTTGCAAAAGTAATTGCTTCTTGACTATCTTTTTTGTCGGTAATGACATCAAAATGTATTGTATGACCATCGTTGGCTTTAACATATGTATCAAAGACATGAAAATCCATACTATACACTAATCCTAACTATGTGAATCTCTAATCTCAATAATTTTTTCTGTAATTTCGTTAACATTTACATCTAATTCTGTAGTTACTAAAATTAATCCTGCTCCCCCAATAGGTATTGTTATTCTGTAGATTTTCTCATATTTTGCTAAAGCAAAGATTGGTACTCCAATTTTGTCAGCTGTTTTTTTTCTTGTTGACCAACGGTAAATTGCTTGTGATAATGATGTTTCAGTTTCTTCTCTTGTTAGATGAGATTTAACTCCTGGTCTAATTTTGTCGTGAAGTTCACCATAATCATAAACTGCTGCATATCGAATTTTTTGATTAAATTCTAAAATTTCATCACAAATTTTTTCATAGTTCATTTTTTATCCCTCATTGTGGCTCAATTGTTGCTGGTGGTTTACTTGAAATTGTATATGTTACCCATGTTACATCTTCAATTTCGTTAGTTATTCTATTACTCATTTTTTCTAATACTCCATGTGGTAGTCTAGTCCAATCAGCAGTCATTGCGTCAATAGAATCTACAACTCGAATCATAACTATGTTTCCATATTTTCTCTCATCACCTACAACTCCCACTGCTTTATCATCACCTACTGCTGCATAGGCCTGCCAAACTTTGGTATAAAAGCCAGATTCCATTAATTCTTCTTCAACAATTTTACTTGCTATTTTTGAAATTTGTAATTTTGTTGAAGTAATTTCTCCAATAATTCTAACTGATAATCCTGGACCTGGAAATGGATGTCTCATGAATAATTTTTCAGGAACTCCTAAAATTTTTGCTATTTGCCTGACTTCATCTTTGTATAATTCTCTTAATGGTTCTAAAATTTCTAAATTTAACCAATCTGGTAACCCGCCTACATTATGATGAGATTTAATTACATCTGCTGGACCTTTTGAAACACCGCTTTCAATTACATCTGGATATAGAGTTCCTTGAGCCAACCATTTGAAAGGACCTTCTTTTTCAGCAAAATTTGTAAAAACTTGAACAAATTCTTCACCTACAATTTTCCTTTTTAATTCTGGATCATCTACTCCCTTCAATTTTTTAAGAAATTGCTCTCCTGCATCAATTGATGTGAAATTAACTTCAAAATTTTCTTTAAACATCTCTTCTACTTCTTTTTCTTCATTTAACCGTAGTAAACCATTATTTACAAAAACACATTTGAGTCTATTTCCAATTGCTTTATCAATTAATAATGCAACTACTGTTGAATCAATTCCACCACTAACACCGCACAAAACATTCCCTTTAATTTTTGAAATTTTTTCCACTGCTGTATCAATAAATCCTTTCATTGTCCAATCTTGTTTTGCATGACAAACTTTTAGAACAAAATTTTTCAAAATTTCAGTACCTTGTTCTGTATGAACAACTTCTGGATGAAATTGAATTCCATAGACTGATTTTTCATCTGATGCAATTGCTGCAGCTTTTGCACCTTCAGTATGACCAATTATTTTGAATCCTGATGGAATTTCTTCAGCTTCATCTCCATGACTCATCCATGCTCTAACTGATTCTCCAATTCCATTTAGTAAATCATTATCATTATCTATTGTTAGAAGAGACGAACCATATTCTTTGTTCGCTCTTTTCACTTTTCCTCCAAATTTATCTACAATTAATTGATGACCATAACATATTCCTAATAATGGTAAATTCATTTCAAAAATTTTATTTTCTGGAACTGGAGCTTCAGAATTATAAACACTAGATGGACCTCCTGAAAAAATTATTCCTTTTGGATTATGTTTTTGTATTTCTTCATAACTGATATCATAAGGGACTAATTCTGCATAAACAGAAAATTCTCTTATTCGTCTACAGATTAAATGACTGTATTGTGAACCAAAATCTAAAACTAGAATTTTATCCATGATATCACTTACTGATATTCTCCAACATTCGTGTTAATGACCATCCTGCAGTATTAATTAATTCTGTCACTCTTTGTTTATCTCTATAATTTTTTATAATAATTTCTCTAATGTCACTACCACTTTTATTTACAATATAGTCTATCATTGCTTCTTTTTGGATATTGCCATTTTCAGCTTCGATAAAATCTTTTTTCTTCATTTCTCCAATAATTCTATCTAAAAAGAATGATTTGAAAGGTGGAGTATCTGCATTGATCACCACTTGTTCATCTAAAATTATTGAAAGTTTATCTGGTGTTACATATGCATTAGCAATTATTTTACCATCATTTCCTCGTTTTATTGGAATTGAATTTTCTATTGATTTTTGTTCTTCTGTTTCTTCTTCTATTTTGTTTTCATTTTTTGTTTCTAATTTAGAGGCTTTTACAAAACTAGAATTTTTTAAAAACCCATCTAATATTGTAATATTTTTTTCAAGCATATCTATCCCTTCTTGATGCTTGTCTACTTGTTCAAGCATATTCTCTCTTAAAGCAACAATTTCTTTAATTTGCTCTTCAGAAAATTTCATAATTTAATAAATCCGTAATGGGTATTAAATGCATTCTAGGTAATTATGTTATCCAATTCTTTGTAAGATATTTTTTGGAATCCTTTAATGGGTTTTGATGTGGTTAATAACTCTGATTTTGTGATCGTTGATAACCAAATTAATAATTTTTCTCCTATCTTTAATTTTTTTAATTTAATTTTTCTGTCTGATCTTTTGGTATTAGAAAATTTTCCAATTCTATTTCCAAAATCCATTCCAAATAAAATAATTTTTTTCGCATCAAAATGACTAGCTAAAAAAACCCCTCTGTCTCCATCAGTGAATCCACCAAAATTTTGAATTTTATTAAATGAATTTGTTTGTGTTGTTCCGATACAATTTTTTATTTTTCTTACCATCTCCAATTTTTTTATATTGTCTCCATGTGCATGAATTACAAAAATTGATTTTGTATTTGATATTTTTTTAATTGTATTTTCGTCTCCATCTAAATCTGTAATGACAATATTTGGAATGATTCCATTTTCTATTAATGGTTTTAATGAACTATCAGCTGCAATTTTTATTGATTTTTTAAATTTTTTTAGTTTTGGAATAGCTGCAGATAACGAAGGCCCAGATCCTATTACAAAAACTGTTTCATTTTTGATAAGATTTTCAATTTTTTTAATAGAATATGTTTTTTTTAAAATTGAATCTAAAATAACAGCTGATTCCTTATCTTTTTTCCTACTATAGTTCAATTCTTTTAAAATAGTGGAATATTTTTTATTCCAACCTAAAATCATCATATAACTCAAATTGTATTAGGTTTTCATAAACTATATGGCAAAAATTGGAAATATTTCTGTTGGTGGAAGGAATCCTGTTAGAATAATGGGTATTTTAAACACTAGTCCAGAATCATTTTATAAAAAATCTATTAGTACTACCCGAATGAGAATTAGAAATTCAGTTATTCAAATGGAAAATGACGGTGCGGATTTTATTGATGTAGGAGGTATGTCTACTGCACCATATTTGTCAACAATTGTATCTGAAAAAATTGAATCTGATAGAATTTTAAATGCAATAAAAATTATCCAAGATGTTTCTAATCTTCCAATATCTGTTGATACGTGTAGATCAAATGTTGCAAAAATTGCTTTAGAACGTGATGTTGAAATAATAAATGATATTTCTGGATTAAAATATGATAAAAAAATGAAAAATGTTATATCAAAATTTCATCCTTCATTAATTTTATGTGCATATAATTCTCAAATTGTATCTGGAAATCCAACTTCAACAAAAAGACTTCTTGAAGAAAGTTTGCAAATTGCAAAAAGATGTAAAATTTCTAATAATCAAATCGTATTGGATCCTGCAATCGGATTTTTTAGAAAATCTGGAAAGGGAAAATTTTTTACAAAAATCAAAACTGATTGGGTAAACAGAGATATTTCTATAATTAAAAATTTAATTTCTATTAAAGGAAATTTTCCTATTTTAATTTCTCTATCAAATAAATCCTTAATTGGAAATTTGTTGAAAAAAAACAATCCTTCTGATCGATTATTTGGTTCTATTACTGCTGAAGCAATTTGTGTTTTAAATGGAGCCGATCTTATACGTACACATAATGTGATGGCTTCTAAAGATGCCATCACAATTGCATCTAAGCTATCAAAATAACAAAGGCTTATAATCAATTTTTTACTCTTGAAACAAGGTTTCATTGGAATTTAAAGAAGGATTAACATTCGACGACGTTCTTCTCGTACCTAAATATTCTGATATTACGAGCAGGAGTCAAACAGATCTGACAACTCAATTATCTCGAAATATTTCATTAAACATACCATTTGTTAGTGCAAACATGGATACAGTTACTGAATCTTCAATGGCTGTAGCCATTGCACGTGCAGGAGGAATAGGAATTATTCATAGATTTTTAACAATTGAAGAACAAGCAAACGAGGTTCTTAAAGTAAAACGTTCCGGAAGTGTAATTATTGAAAATCCTTATTCAATTACTGCAGACAAAACAATAG
>DASCQR010000072.1:0-3442 GCA_036013185.1 Candidatus Nitrosopumilus sp.
CTACGATAATGCCATGGAGGCATTATCAAGTGATGCACTAAAATTAATTAAAAATAATCAAGTAATTGGATTAGGTAGTGGCAGAGCAGCAACTTCATTGGTAAAATCACTTGCCAAATTAATTAAATTAAAAAATTACAATATCAAAGGTATTCCAACATCATTACAAATTAAATTAGTTGCAGAAAAAGCTGGTATAGAATTAATAGAATCTGATCAAGTAAATCATATAGATATTGTTTTTGATGGTGCAGACCAAATTGATTCGCAAAAATATGTTATCAAAGGTGGAGGAGGTGCATTACTTCGAGAAAATATTTTGTTTAGTCTTGCAAATAAAGTAGTAGTAATGGCAGATAAAACAAAATTTGTTAAAAATTTTACAAGAACAGTACCAATAGAAATTCATCCGTTAGCAAGAAATGCAATAGTTAATTCCATTAAAAAATTAGGAGGAGAATCTAAAATTCGTTCTTTAGATAGAGGTTATCCATTTTTTACAGAAAATGGAAATATAATTTTAGATTGTGATTTTGGAACAATAAAAAATCCCAAAGTATTAACACAAAAAATCAAACAAATTCCAGGGGTTTTAGAGTCAGGTATTTTTCTTAGAAAACCAGATATAATTTACAAAGCCAAAGAAAACGGTAAATTTGAAATTATTTAGAAAAAATGGTTCTTGAAACATGCTTGCCATAACCAAGTTTACCAATTACCTCAAAATCATCGGCAATTAATTCTCCTCGTACTATAGTCTTAACAGGCCAGCCTTTCAAATTTCGTCCTTCATATACAATATAATCAGAAAATCCACCAAATAATTCCGAAGTAACTTTTTTTTCTTTTTTCAAATCAATCATTGTCACATCAGCATCAGAATTTTTTTCAAGAGTTCCTTTTTGTGGATACATGCCAAAAATTTGTGCAGCGTTGTGACTAGTAAATTTCACAAACTGTTCAAGTGTGATTCTGTTTTGATTTACTCCATCATTAAGTAATATTGGTAATGAAGTACCTATTCCTGGAAAACCAGCTAATGCACTCCAAACATCATCACCATCTAATTTTAATTTTAATTGATTTGCAACATGATCTGTTCCAATCGTATCAATTTGATTATTAGACAATGCATTCCAAATTGCTTTTTGATCATTTTCAGTTCGTATTGGAGGCATAACTTTAGCAAGATAACCATTTTGTTTTTCATAAGATAATGTAAGGTAATGAGGACAAGTTTCAACAAAAATTTTAGTCCCAAGTTTTTTCTCTTCTTGAATTTGCATTAATGCCTGTTCTGAACCAATGTGAACAAAATAAATTATACAATCATAATCTCGTCCAAATTTACTTATTGTTTTAATTGCTTTAGCTTCAAATTCTGGTGAACGACTAGATGACCATGCAGATAATCCATCTTGATTTTTTTCTTTAGCTTTTTTTATTCCACATCCACATGATTCATAATCTTCAGCATGAACAAGTACAGGACAACCTAGTTGTGCAGCATTTTTTACAATTTTTTCTACAAGTTCATCTGTAACATTTACTTTTGACGCAACAAGATTAGAAGAATCTGGTGGCATATCCATGTATACATGTCCAACTTCACCACCAAGATTCATGTAAATTTTAAATGATGTTATTCCCTTATCTATACAAAAATTCATTTCATCAATTTGTTGTTGTGTAAAAATAGAAGCATGTATTGCATAATCAACATAATGAGATTCTGATGCAGTTGTGAGTTGTGGTTGCAAAGAATTAGAAAATGCTTTTTCTAATCTAAGCATTCTCATCATTGTTGTTATCCCACCTATTGCTGCAGCATGAGATTCAGTTTTTGCAGCCTCATTAATTGGTGAATAAACCCCATAATGGACATGAGTATCAATTGCACCAGGAATTGAGATTAATCCATTTCCATTAATTTTATGATCACAATCAGGTACATCGTTAGTTAATCCTACAATTTTACCCTCATCAATCACAATATTTTTATCAATTATTCCACTAGGAAGTACTACGTGTGAATCAATAATCACCGTATCATATACCATTAGAAGATTTTACGTCACAGAGTCTATTATGCGTTAAGGAATACGCTTAAGTTGATAATTTTTAAAGATAATTTATGGAAGGTGCAGAAATCGCTAAACGTGACCATCAGAGAAATAAATCTGAAATTGTTAAATTAGTCAAAGAAATGTTTAATCAAGAAAAATGGGGAAATGAAGAATATAAGAAAAAGCTACAAGAGTTGGTTGTTAAAGATGAAGAATTAATCAAAGATGTTATTAAAAAAATCAAATTAGAGAAAGGATTAGAATAGATATTTCCACAGTATTATTAAAAATCAAAGCCAACTGTTCACACCCTTTACGTAATGTAGCAGGTAGGCTTACACCAGTAACTCGATGGGGAATTCATGACAATGGGGTACTGTGTTGGCTTCAAACTACATTTAGTGATTATAAAATAAAAAGGATCGGTATTAACTGTCTTGCAGTGCAGTCTCATTAAATAAATAATTTTTAGATAATTTTCAATTAAGAGAAGTATTGGTTTTGTTATTTCTGGATTAGGACACTGAAGTGATAATCATCAATACTTTTCCATTTTAAAATAATTAATTATGTAAAATTTGATTTTATTTTGATGAAAACGTATTAACTGTTAATAGTTTTTTTGTGTAAATTATTACTACAAGTATATTGATGATTTGGGAAATCTGTGCCATTCATCAATATTCTTGTAAAGTTTTCACTAATCTATTTTAAGAATTTAGGTTTAAACTAATATCTAAAATCCCTTTATGATATCTAGCATTTATCGATTCAAGTTTACTTTTATACAGATAAGATTTTTTTCCATCAGGCGTAATATTGAATGTGATTATCAAAAAATTACTGTTGTCTAGTTTGTGTAGAACTCTATAGACAGCATTTAAGTCAATTTTGGACTCACGGCTAAGTTCAATTGCAGATTTAGGTGTATTTTGCATTAAATCATTTAAAATTCTAATTCTGTTATCAAGTAGTAATTTTAAAATTATTTGCTGACGCTGGGAATCTTCATTAATTTTTAGCAATTATTTAATTTTAGAGATTTTAAATTAAAACATCATGTTTGCAATGCAATTATTTTTTTCTTTTAATGATTAACATTCATGTTAATCATTTAATTATAAAATTTTTAGAGAGAAAAATATTGTAAAAAATAAGAAAAAAACATTAATTGATTAATTTATTGCAATTAAAATTTAAAAATATTAAAAAAATTATAATTTCAAAAAAATGAAAACGTATTTTGATTTAAACTGCTAATTATCATATAACATACATGGCACAAATGCCCGCATTAATTCCAAAAGAAGTTGAGATCCAGAGACTAAAGAAAATCTGGCTCATCGTCATAGCTATGGGATCTACTGCAGCATCAG
>DASCQR010000073.1:0-13164 GCA_036013185.1 Candidatus Nitrosopumilus sp.
TGATAGCGGGTTACAGCCACTCACAGAATCCCTGGAAAAATTTTACTTGGAATTTTATGATATTTATAAAATGCCAATGAAACAAATCCTAATGGTAAACTTATAATTGCAATTTCATAATTTTGTAAAATAAACAAACAAATTGATAAAGTAAAACTTGCAATAATCATAAAACCACTTGCAACACCGTTTAAAACATCAATGGAATTAATTGTATTTCCAGTGATTGGAATCATAAAAACTATCAATCCAAGATATAGTAATGGAATTTGAACATCCCCAAATAATGGAAACGCAAGATCTGAATCATATACACCAAGAAAAATAATTGGAAGTGCTGCAATTGCTAAAGTAACAGGTTTAAACCAACCTCCCATTACTTTTCTATCATCAACATAACCAATTACAAATGCGGCTGTAGTTGTAATTATTATTGCAAGAATTTCATTGAGTTGAAAAAATCCATAAAGAACAATCTCTGAAACAACAATTCCTAATATTATAGATATTCCACCAGGTCTTGCAACCATTACATTTTCTTTTTTGTTCATATCTTTTACAACATAATTTTTTTTAGTCAGAATTTTGATCAAAGGTGGAGTAGTGAAATATACTACAAAAAATGCAAGTATGCAAGAAATTATTGCAGGAAGAATCAAATCAATCAATATCTAACCTTCTTTAATTCAGCTTTAATGTTATTTGCTATGGTTAAACCAATTTTATCAATTTCTGCCAATTTGTTAACTGGAATTTTTGTTAAATCATCTAAATTTTTTATATGATTTTTAAACAAGATGCGTGCCCTAATTCTTCCAATTCCTTTTACACGCACTAAATCTAGTAATTCTTCTCTAATGCCATAAACTACCCTTTTTCTCAAACCATCAAATTCTTCTAAAAGATCAGTCCTTTCAATATGCTTAGAAATTTCCCGTAAGCAGTATGAAAGCCAATTTGCATTTTCCACCATTCTGTGCATATCACCAGCCTCAATTCCCAGTGTATCAGATAAAGAAAGTTCACTAGATTCAGTAATCCACATTTGTAAAGCTAAAAGACTTCTAGAGCAATCATATTCAGATATGGGGTCAATTAATTCTGAAGAATGATTCTCAATCATGAGACTAGTTGATTCATAGTCTTTATTTCGGAGTGAAAATTTTGGAAAAAATTCTTCACAATTTGTCATTAAATGTAAAAATCCAAATGTGTGTTTTCGTTGTTCAGATACATTATCTATTGCATCCCTGAAATATGTTGCAGTTAACGGATCAATGTAAAGCATTGAGGTCTTTTTTCCAAATGCAGTACCAGCATACCTCTCATCTTTTTTGATTATCAATTGTTGATTAGAAAGAAAACGTAAAGAAATGTTAATTGCAAAACGTAAAGTTGTTTTTGTTGTTTGTAATCCACCTAATGTTTGTAAAAAGAATTCAAGAATTTCTTCTTTTTTTATTCCAGGATTAGTAACAATTACACTTAGAATATGTGTTCGAAGAGATTTATCCTCGGTAATTTTTGAAACGATCGGTTCGGATTCACCATGAATGTAAAGTTCAGTTAAATCTTCAGCATTACCGTTACCAACAATAATAGATTCACCGTACTTATCATACTGTGGTCTTCCAGCTCTTCCACAAAGTTGTTTATATTCCAAAACACTAATTGGTCTGTTTGCACCAACTTTTGCATTATATCTATTAATATTTGAGATTACAACTCGTCTTGCTGGAAGATTTACACCTGCAGCTAACGTTGGAGTTGATGAAAGTAGTTTAATTGTTCCTTTACGAAATTCTTTTTCTACTACTTCTCTACATTTTTGATTTAATCCTGCATGATGAAATGCAACTCCTTTTTTAACAAGGGTTGCCAAGGTTTTTACAATTTCAGTGTGTTCATTTTCTGCAAGAATTTGTTTTGATGTTTTTTCTAATGCCTTCAATTCTTTTTTTTGTAAAATCTGAGAAATTGCATCAGCTGCTTTTGTTGCAAGTGATTTTGAACGTACTCTAGTTTCTGCAAAAACTAGAGATTGCCCACCCTGTTGTACAGATTGTACGCCTAAATCGATGGGAATTCCACGTAGAGTAGGTTTTACTTCAAATGTTTTACCGTCACTCATTGTGACTTGTCCACCATCATATACTCCTTCAGATAATGGAACTGGTCGCCAATCATTTTTTACTAATTTACAATCAAGCCAATTTGCAATTTCATTTGAATTAGTTATTGTTGCACTAAGACCAATAATTTGAGGTCTGCTTTCTAATAATTTTAAATGAGTCAAAATCATTTCAAGTGTTGGTCCTCTACTTTCATCTCCAATTAGATGAACTTCATCAGAAATCACTAATCCAATGTCTTCAATCCATTCAGCTCCATGTCGAATTATCGAATCCATTTTTTCATTTGTTAAAATCAATACATTACTATTTTCTAAATTTTTTTCAATATGTTCAAAATCACCAGTTGAAATACTTGTTTTTATTTTATTACCAATAGAAATTTTTTCTAGTTTTTTAAATTCTGTAAATTTTTCAGCAGCTAATGCACGTAATGGACTAAGATAAATTACCTTGCCTTTATTTTTAGAAAGATAACTAAGCATTGCAAGCATGGCAATCAAAGTTTTTCCACTTGCAGTAGGTGCAGAAACCAAAATACTTTTTCCATCTAATAATCCAGATTTTACACAATCAGTTTGTGGGGGATATAATTTTTCATAGCCTTGTGATTTTAAAAAATCAATTACAGATTCTGGAAGTGTAAGTTTTTCTATTTTCATACTCGGTTATAATGACCGGGTTTTGATTCATAAATAGATGCTTCTCTAAGCATTCTTCTAATGTAATTTCTTGCCTCCTCTTCAGAAAATTTTTCAGTTTTCTCAAGTTCCTGAACAAATGCTCTTTCTTCAACGGCCACTTTATTGTCACCTTCAAGGCTTTTGAGAATATCCATAAATAATTGCATTTTTGACACTTCACTTCTTGGTTTTCCCTGTAAAACACCCAGGTCAACTTTGCCAGTATTGACATCAACACCAGCATCTGAAAGCATACTTTGAATTAAGAAAATAGCACGCTCAGCATCTTCTTCTTCTACTTTGTCTTTCATGAGTAATCTTGCTCTAGCAGTTGAAAGTCGAATAATTCCTTCTAATTGTCTAGGTGTGACTGTTATCATTTCTTCAGATTCTACGTTTCTCATTTGTAGATAATAATCAAGAATTTTTGCTTCAGCTTCTTTTGTTAATTCAGGTGTTCCACGTTTTGCATATGAAAGATATTTTGTTAATAAATCAACTTCAATTACAGATTTTTTATCTGTTCCTGAATTAGTATTTCTTCTAATGATGTGTGTTGCAATTTGTACATCTCTTTCTTTAGTAGGAATATCTCTAACAACAAAAATTAAATCAAATCTAGTTAATAATGGAATTGGTAAATTAACATTCTCAGTAATATTTTTGAAAGGATCATATTTCCCATACATAGGATTTGCAGCAGCTAAAATTGAAGTTCTAGCATTTAGAGTAGCTACAATCCCACCTTTTGCAATACTTGCAGATTGCTGTTCCATAACTTCGTGTAATGCACTTCTATCTTCAGGTTTCATTTTATCAAATTCATCTATACTAACTAAACCTTGATCCCCAAGTACAACTGCACCAGCTTCCAACATCATAATTCCTGTTTTATCTCGAACTACTGCAGCAGTAAGTCCAGCAGCTGTTGAACCTCTACCAGAAGTATACAATCCACGTGGTGCAATTCTTGCACAAAACTTTAGCATCTCACTTTTTGCAGTACCAGGATCTCCAACTAAAAATACATTGATGTCACCTCTAATTTTACTACCATCACCTAACAATCTTTGATTAGAACCAACAATCAATAACAAAATTGCTTCTTTGATTAATGATTGACCTTGAATATGTGGGGCAAATGAATCAATTAATCTTTGATAAACATCAGAACTTTGACCAAGAGATTTAATTCGTTTTTCTTCTTCAGGGGAAATTTCTTCCCTACCAATTTTTCTATCAGTTTTAGAACCACGACCACTCAAAAATTCAATATTGTTTCCTTCAATTCTTAATCGATATAGTCCACTATGACCCCTTTGAACTCCAGTAACTGACTCTTGTTCAACTCTAACCACACCTGTAAGAATGATTCTGTCACCTGGTCTTGAATTATCAACCAAATCCTGCCTAATTGTAACGTCAATGTAGTGAGGTAATTGTCCAGGAGGTAAATCTTCAGGGAGTTCTTGTAATCTAAGAATTTGAAAATCGATAAACTTGCTAGATTCTGGTTTTAATTCAAAATCTCTTTGTTTACAATTTGGATTATCACATACTACAGGTTCTTTTGCATCCATTCCCTTAAGTTGTATTATTTTGGTTGTGTGTTCATCAGGACAAACAAATACTAATTCTTTTGCAAGGGGTTTAACTTCTGAAGCTCTAACAACCATTCCAGAAACACTTGTAATATTACCAATAGTTTCAGCGTTAATTTGTCTTAAACTTCTTTCAAGTGGAAAATTTGCTATTCTTACACGGACTTCTTCCTTAATTTTTTCAGCATAGTCTGGGAATCTTGTTTGTAGTGCTTCTTTAATTGCTCTTGCAAATGCATCAAAAATTCTATCAGGGTTCTCTGAAAATATTATTTCAATTTGTGGTTCTGTTACAAGATCATTATAGTCAACTACAATATACTTAGCATTTTTAGGCATCATTGCATCAATTGCATCAACATACTTGTAATTGCCTTGTTTATTTTTGAATCGAGTTAGAAATTCTTTTACTTTATCTGATAATGCAGAATCAGTAAAACTACTAGTTTGACTACTCATTAGAATTTCCTCTTACTTGATTTTCAAATTCTTTACTGTTATCATAAATAGTAGTATAGAAAACATTTTCTTCAACTGTTAATTGATTGTAAATGTCAGAATTTAGTTTGATTGAATCTGCAAGCTTTACAATTTTTCCTCTTCTCATTCTAAATAATTCTAACAATATACTTTCAACATGATTAAAATCATCACGATTCAATTCTTTCATGGATTCTTTTAATTTAATATAGAAATGAGGTTCTAATGTCGATAATTGATATTCTCCAACCATTTTCTCTTTAGATAAGGCTTGTTTTAATTCAGTGATCATGTCAGGCATGTCAATAGTACCTATTCCACTATCATTCAAAATTTTTCCAATCCACTGAGGCATGTTATTTGTATCACCTTGAGTGCCTTCAATTTTGACTCCAGCCACATTATATTTAAAATCCTGATTTACAGTAACTTTAGCATCCTTTAACCTATATCCTATCGAATGTACTTTTTCTATTTCTTCAATTTTCATGTAAGATCACTTATCAATTTTAGATCCTCAAGTATCGGATCGATCAATTCTGTTAACAATTTAGTGAGATCATTTGATCCTAATTAATCACAGGTTGAGGCTAGGTACATTTTAGGCAATTTTAGATTTTAATGAATAGCATTATACAATAACCAATTCGGATTTATTAATGGGTCAGGCCTTTGATTCTCATATGTCTGCAACAGGAATGTGGGTAGAAAAATATCGACCAAAAAAAATTACAGAAATTGTTGGGCAAACAGAAATTATAGGTAGTTTATCAGCTTTAATTAAAGATCCGACAGATATGCCTCACTTGATGTTTTCTGGTTCAGCAGGAGTTGGAAAAACAACTACTGCATTATGCATTACAAGACAAATTTTAGGTGAAAACATTGAAGGAAATCTTCTCGAATTAAACGCATCAGATGAAAGAGGTATTGGTATGGTTAGAGAAAAAGTTAAAAAATTTTCAGGATTTGCAGGATTATCAAATGTACCTTTCAAAATTATCATTTTAGATGAAGCAGATGAAATGACATCGGATGCTCAAACAGCATTAAGAAGAATTATTGAAGATACTGCAAAAATATGCAGATTCATCTTAATAGCAAATAATATTTCAAAAATAATTGATCCTATTCAAAGTAGATGTGCCACATTCAAATTTACTAGTGTAGGAGAAGAAGATGTTACTAATAGGTTAGAAGAAATTGCAAAAAAAGAAAAAATAAAATCTAATAAAAAAGGACTAAAAGCAATTTATGATTATTCTCAAGGGGATTTAAGACATGCAATTAATTTATTGCAAGCAACAGCAAGTCTTGGTGAGATAACTGAAGACACTGTAAAATCGACATCAGGATTAACAAAAACTACAGACGTAGATGAAGTATTAAAAATTGCATTAGCTGGAAATCTTGTAGAATCAAGGGAAAAAATGATTGAATTGATCAAAGTTTATGGAATGTCAGAATCAGACTTTCTAAAATATTTTAATTCTGCAGTTTTTAAATCAAAACATAAAAAAATATCAGAAATTTTAGAAATTATTGCAAAATACGATTATAGAATTTTGGTTGGAGCAAATTCTGAAATTCAATTATCTGCAATGCTTGCAGAACTTGCAAAAATTGAAAAATAATAACGCAGAGAGAGGGATTTGAACCCCCGTATGCTTGCGCACACAGGCTCTCAAGGCCCGCGCCCTACCGAGCTAGGCGACCTCTGCAAAAAATGTTTGAAAAAAGTGATTAAAATCTGTTGGTAATGAAATAGAAAAATAAGGAAAAAAGAAAAAATTCTTTTATCAGTGTGCGTGTGGTCCGCCGCCACCTGAGGGCATTTGGACATATGTGCCAGCTGCTTTTTCGTGCCATTCTTGATTTGCTGATTCAATAAGGATTGCTCCTTCAGGACAAATTTCTTGACATGCCATACAAATCGTACAATCATGTTCTCTGATTGGTTGTGATTTGTCGGTATAATCTAATCTTTCATCCTGTTCAGTTTGACCAGTACCTTCAAAGGTTGCTCCAACAACATCTTTTGCTGGAATATCTTGTTCGGTTCTGAACCATTGGAATGTTTGAACTGGACATACACTCATGCATGAACCAGCTGCTACACATGAATCCCAATCTACTGCAACAGTAGTACCATGGATTCCAAGAGGAACTTGTTCTTCGCCTCTCTCTTCATAAGCTGCCTTTACATCTTCATTTGAGAATGCTGCACCATCAGTTCTTCCATCACCCCAGACATAGTGGAAATTTTCACCATCACTATGGCTTGTTTTTCCTTTAGGATCTCCGGTTTGACAAAAGTCTTCTGGTATTTGTAGGTCTGCCATTAATTCTAAGAGTTTAGAATATTATTTAAAGCTAAAGAAAATTAGTCAAGACTAAATGAAAAATGAAAAAATATTTTCTTAGAAATTTTTAGATTAAAGAGATTTTGATGCACTCTCATGTTTCTCAACATTTGATTGATCAACTTTGATTGCTTGTGGTGGACAAACTGATACACATGCCATACACCAAATGCAATCATGTTCACGAATTGGATCTGCTTTATCAGTTAGATCTTTTCGTTCATCTTTAACATCACTGCCAGTTCCTGCAAAGATTTGTCCTACAACATCTTTGGCTGGAATATCTTTTTCAGTTCTGTACCATTGGAATACTTGAACAGGACATGCTTCAATACATGCTCCATCAGCAACACATGAATCCCAATCAACTGCAACCATTGTTCCACTTATTCCAAGAGGAACTTGTTCTTCGCCTCTTGCAGTATATGCTGCTACAACATCAGAATCAGCAAATACTTCTGCCTGTGAACCATCTGTGTTTGTTTTTTTGCCAGGCCCCCACATTATATGGAAATTACCATCATCTAGACTAATTTTTCCAGTTGGTTTAAGACCCTCAGGGAAATTTTCTGCAATTGGCATAAACGAATTTTCATGATGTTATTATTTAAAGCTAGATATGTCATCTAAAATAATTTAATTAAATGAAAAAGATCTACAATTAGGCAGGTACAATTTCCTTACGTTCATAATGTATTACAATTAATAATTTGGATATGGATATAATCAAGTATGATGTGTATAGAGGACCTAACATTGGAGTTTACATTAGTGTAAATGATACAATTGGATTAGTACCAATGGGGTTTGCTGAAACTAAAGCAAAAAAATTAGAAGAGTATTTAAAAATTGAAATTATGTATACAGCAATTGCCAACACTAGATTAATTGGAACTTTATCAGTAATGAACAATAAAGGATTTCTATTACCACCTACAGCATATCAAGATGAATTTGATTATTTAAAAAATGAAACTGATTTAGAAATAGCAGTTTTAGATACCAAATTTAACGCACTAGGAAATATAATTTGTGCAAATGATAAAGGAGCAATTGTTTCACCAGTTTTATCAAAAGAAAATTGTAAATTGATTTCAGATGTAATGGGAGTAGAAGTTATTCAAAAAAAGATAGCCAGTTCTCACCTAACAGGAGTAACAATTAGGGCAAATAATACCGGTGCTGCAATTCATCCAGAAGCAGATGAAAAGGATATTGAAGAAATTGCAGATGTATTAGGCGTAAATATTGAGCAGTCTTCAATTAATGGAGGTATCCCATATGTATCATCAGGAATTTTAGCAAATGATCATTGTATTGTTGTAGGTTCATTAACAAATGGTTCAGAAATTATGAATTTGACTAAAGCGTTTCTGAATTAAAAATAGATTTTGGCTCATCAGTTAATTTTTCTAAAGAGATTGTACCTTCAGTTCCAGTTTTCATATCTTTGAGAATGACATTTCCTTGTTCTAATTCTTGAGGTCCAACAATAATTGTATACCTGGAATTATTTGCAATATCCATTTGTTTTTTAAGATTTCTTCCAGCTAAATCAATATCTGTTGGAATATTATTTAATCGTAGTAAAGATGTAATTGAATGTGCAACTTTTTGCATCTCATCATTGATATATAGAACTGAAACTCTAGATTGATCAATATTTGAAATTACATTTTGTTCTTCCATAGTTAAAATTATTCGTTCTACTCCTCCTGCAACACCAGTTGCACCAATATCATCTCGATTAAATGCTTTAGTTAATGTATCATATCTTCCTCCACCTGCTAAAGCACCAAGTTTTGAATTTTTGTCAAATACTTCAAAAACAATTCCAGAATAATAATCCAATCCTCTGACAATTCCAAAATTTATTCTGACATTAGATACGCCTCTATTTTCCAATGAATTAAAAAGTAATTTTATTTCATTCCAAGATTCCAATTGAGATACGTCAAATTTAATTTCAATCTCTTTAATTGTACCTTTGATTTGTGAAAAATCTAAAATTTTTTCTAGTTTTTCTTTAGGATAATTATCTTCAAATTCATGAATGATTTCATCTTTTGATTTTTTTGAGATTTTATCAACTGCTCTTAACATATCTCCAACTAATTTTGGTTCTTTTGAATCAAAAATTTTGTTAATGTATGATTCAACAAGATTTCGATGATTTACATCAATGATGATATCTTTTAGTAATAACGAATCAAATAATCTTGAAGTTAATTCAATTATTTCAGATTCTGATTCTAGATTAGATTTACCATAAATTTCAAGATCCCATTGATGAAAATATCTATATCTTCCTTTTTGAGGTTCATCATATCTAAATACACCTCCAAAACTAGAAATTTTTGCGGGTAGTTTCATAGATTTTTGTGCAGTGGCGTATCTTGTTAAACCCATAGTAAAATCGAATCTTAATGCAATTTCTCTATCCCCTTTATCTTTAAAATAATAAATTTCATCTTTAATTGCAGGACCAGATTTTGTTTCAAGAGTAGAGAGTAATTCAATTGGAGAAGGATCCATAAATGAAAATCCGTACAAATTTGATAATTGTTTAAAATGAGTTCTAATATGTTCAATATTTGCAGTTTCAGAACCTACAAAATCTTTCATTCCACGTGGTAATTCCAATGTAATATCTGTATAAAGTAGTGATTTAGATATTTCTATAATTTCAAGTAAGATTTTCTTTAAAATCTTATCAAGTTTAATAAAATCATGCTACCAATCCCATTGCCTCACCAAAATAATATCCTGCAAGAATTGTTATTGATGACCAGATACAAGAACCGATAAAAGTGAATAAAAGAAATTTGGGAATTCGCATTTTCAATAATCCGGCAGGTACTGAAATCATTTCTCGCATAACTGGAATTATTCTCCCAACTAAAACTGCCTTATCACCATATCTTTCAAACCATTTTTCTACTTTCTCCAATTTTTTTTCAGAGATTCTAAAATTTTTTAAATATCGAAGCAAAACAGTACGTCCAAGTTTTAATGCAATTAAGTAGATTACAGATGTTCCAATTGTAGCACCAACTGCACCAAGAAGAATCATAGGAATGACTCCCAATAATGAAATTCCTTGTTGTGATGCCAAAAATCCAGCTGTTGGAAATATCGCAAGAGTAGGAATTGGAGGAATTATAGTTTCAATTAATGCTGCAAGAAAAAATCCTTCATACAAATGGTCACCTAAAAAATTTGAAATAAATATTAAAAATGAATCAAATGGTTCCATTTCTTTGTAACAAAAAAATCTCATTAAATTACTTTACGAGTGATTGATTGTAAGAAATGTTTGATTTTACGCCTAGAATTAAGAAATGGAAAATTATTAAAAAATAGTTTACTTTAACTCCAAACTTTTTCTTTGAAAGTCCATCTCTTATTTAATAAGAAATTTCCAAATGCTGCAATTCCAACTGCAAGTACTAATGAAATTGGATACGAAATATTCCATTGATCTACAAGATTGAAAACCATACCAAGTTGAACTAGTGCTCCAATTGAACTAAACCCGACGAATTTTCCATATTGAACAATAGTTCGTTTTGGAGAAAAATCCCTATCTTCAAATGTCCAATATTTATTTAATAAGAAATTACTAGAAATGGAAAAGATTATTCCAAATGTGGTGGCATGGATATACCACATGTCTGAATTTAATGAGAAAAGCATTGATGCAAGATAATTTATTGCTAAACCAGAGGCTCCAACAGTGAAAAATCTTGCAGCTTTTGAAAGGAATTTAACTGACGCACGTTTTTCATCTTTTTCAACTGCCCTGCCATATTTGTATAATTTCCAGACTGATTTAAAATAATCAACAATAGTTGAAGTATCAAGTTTACTAGAACCTAATTCTCTATCAGTAAAAGTATAAGGTACTTCTTCTATTTTAACACCTTTTGTTTTAACTAAAATTTCTAATAACATTTTATAACCAAGTGCATCAAATTTTAATCCATCTAAGATATTTTTCTTAAAAGCAAAAAAACCAGACATTGGATCATTTGATTTAATACCTAATCCTTTTTTTGCAATTAATGTTGCAATCTTACTCATTAATTTTCTTTTAATTGGCCAACCTTGAATTGAACCGCCATTTACATATCTTGAAGCAATTGCAATATCACATCTAGTTTGTTTTATTACATCAATTAATTTAGGAATTATGTTTGGTGGGTGTGAAAAATCACTATCCATTACTACAATTGTATTTGCAGATGATTCCTCAATTCCATTAAGAATTGCAGAGCTTAAACCATTTTTTGCCTTTCTTTTAATTACATTAATGGTATGACTTGATTTTTCCTTAATTGATTGAAAATAATCTTCAGCTATTTTTGCAGTATTATCAGGTGAATTATCATCAACAATAATTGTTTCAAGTTTCAAATTAGATGGAAATGATTTTTTTATGTGATCTAAAATTCCACGAATATTTTTAGATTCGTTATAAGTAGGTAAAATTATTGAAATTTCGGCAGAATTCAATATGACTAGTCTTTTCAAATTGAATTAAAATGTTTAATGTAAAAAATTTCACTTTTTGAGCACCATTAGTCTAGATATTCCATAATTAGCTAAATTTGACATGTAGATTAATAGTTAGAGAAATTTAAAAAATATAATTGAGTTACAAATTTTTAGATCATTCAACTGATGCAATTATTGAGATTAATGCAAAAGATCTCAAAGAGGCATTTTCAGTTGCAGCTGATGCAGTGATAAACCTAACATTAGATCAGGAGAAAGTTAGCGAAATTTCAACAAAAGAATTTGTATCTCAAGGAAAGGATTTGTATTATCTTCTTTTTAGCTGGTTAGAAGAAATTCCATTTATTTTAATTACTGAAGGATTTGCAATTAAAAGAATTGAATTTAATATTGAAAAAAATAACGGTTATAAGATTAATGCAAAAGCATTTGGAGAAAATTTAGATTTGAAAAAACATAATTTCAAAGTAGAAATCAAAGCACCCACATTTTATGAGATGGTCATTAAAAATGAAGAACAGGTATACATGAAATTCTTACTTGATTTGTAAAGTTGTGAATAATTATTTGCCATAAACGGGAAAAAATTATGCTTATTTTTTAAAAATAAATTTACAAAGTAATATCATGCAAATAAAATTGGCAGGATTAGGAATATTGTCATTATTGATACTAATGATTGTTCCAGTTTTTGCAGAAGTTAATCAGATTTCAATTCAAAAAAATTTCTACACAATTGATGAAGGAATTGTGTTTGTAGGAAATGAGGAAGAAGGAAATAAAATGATAAATGTGATAATGATTGATCCAAATGGAAAAGAAAGTTATCTTGTAGGAGCAATGTCTAATTCAGAGGGAGTGTTTGAAACAATGCCAAAAAATGTAAATGATTTTTTTTCAATAATTGGTACATATCAATTTACAGCATTTTCAGTTCAAAAAGATGATGGTATGTCTGTATCTCTAGAATTTGATGGTACTAGGATTTTAGAAAAAACAATTTCGTTATTACAATTAAATCCAATTCAGAATAAAATAACTGAAGTAGAAAAAACAATTTCGTTTACTGCCAGTATTACAGATAATTCATTTATTGAAAAATATGATGGACGAGATCCGCTTTATAGTTTAGAAAATGCTCCTGTAGATGCTATAATTGATTCAAGTACTGGAAAATTTATTTGGACTCCTTCAAAATCTTATGGAAGTTTTGAAGATGTAGTTTATAATTTTGATATTATTGTTATTGCAAATAATCAAGAGGATAGAGAAAATATTTCAATAACTGTAAAAAAAGCATATGATGAACCTAGTGTATTTCGTAATGATTGGGCAAAAGATAAAGGTATTGATTTAATTCCAATAGCACAAAAATTAAAAGATGGAG
>DASCQR010000074.1:0-3682 GCA_036013185.1 Candidatus Nitrosopumilus sp.
CTATTTGTAAATCTCTACGTTGTTTATCCTGTTCAAAAGAAGTTTCTGGAAATTTACCAAAAGTATCAAATCCAATTATTTGTTTTGAAAATGGATTTGAAAAAATTTCTCTGAACGTGGCAAATCTGGAAAATGAAGCTCCTTTTAGAACACCACATTCTACAATGGCTCCTGGTATTTCATTAACTAATTTAAATAATTCATATTGTGCTAAAATTTTACTTATTCTTGTTATATCACATGATAAATAGAAGTTATTTTCATATTCAAATGATTTTTCAAAATTTGGTAAGTCAATCATTATAATAAATTAAAAAATTCTTTCTATCTTTATTAAATTATCTAATTTTCTAAAAATTAATATCTTTTATTATTAAAAACCTGTTTCATTTTTTGTCTACAAGTTTTTTTAAAATACAAAATGATTAAGTATAATCTATTAATGACAATCAAATAATGTCCTCAGTTAGAGTAACTTATTCTGGATTGATTTCTTTGATTCTAGGATTATCTACTGTTGTAACTGGAATGTTATTTGTTGTGATTATTACTAGAAATTTATCTCCAGATGAATTAGGAACTTGGAGTTTAATTGGAGGACTTGTTACTTATGTGATAATTATTGAACCTATGATTTCTTATTGGACAACTCGGGAAATTGCACGTGATACTGAATCAGGAAAAACTGCAGTTTTAAGCAGCGGAATTTTTTCAATTATAGGATTTTTAATATTTCTTTTAATTGCATTTTTTGTTAGTAAGCCAACTGGAACAAACATTGATATTTTATATTTTTCAGCAATAATGATTCCTTTTTCTTTTGTGAATAGAACTCTTTCTTCAATATCTTTGGGATGGAAACCTCATGTGAATAGTTATGGTGTGATAATTTTTGATATTGTAAAAATTCCAGCTGCATTGTTTTTTATTATTTTTCTAGATCTAGGATTGACTGGTGTGATTTTATCTGTAACAATAGCTTATATTCCAAGTATAATTGTTTTAACAATTTTAAATAGAGAAAAACTTCAAACCAATTTTAATAAAGTTTTTCTTAAAAGCTGGTTAAAAAGAGCATGGTTACCTTCTTACATAAAATTTCCTAATGTAGTAGTTTTTGATGTTTTAATATTTTCTTTAATCACTGGTTCTGTAGTAGGTCTTGCTTATTGGGTATCCGCATTTGCAATTGGCTCAATTGTTGGTCATTCAAGCCAAATCACAAAGGCTGTTTATCCAAAATTACTAAGTGGAGGATCCAATAAATTTTATGAAGTAAATTTTCTGAGATTGTTATATTTTGCATTTCTATTTACAGCTATTTCAATTTCTTTTGCTAGACCTGGATTATTCATACTTAATCCTATCTATGATGTCGCAGTCCTTGTAGTAATATTCCTCTCTTTAAGGACTTTCATACAAATGTTGGGAAGTTCATTTACAAATGCTTTACAAGGAATTGAAAAAGTAGATTTAAAAGAATCTTCAGTAAAAGATTACCTTAAAAGTAAATTATTTTATCTTCCAACTATTCGTTTAATAAGACGTGCAGTATACCTTTCTTCTTTAACAATTACTTTAATTATTTTATTACAATTTAATACTTCTCAACTTGATCTTGTAATTGCTTGGTCTGTAATTGTATTTATTGTCGAAATTCCATTTACAGTATATTTATTTTATTTAGTAAAAAGAAATCTATCTTTATCTCTTGATAAAAATACAATTTTAAAATATTTACTAGTTAGCATCATTGTATTCACTGGAATCCATTTAATGATGGAGGAATTTTTGGAATATGATTCAAAATTAATTAACTTCTTTTTTAATTTGATTCCATTTTTTATTTTAGGGACATCATTATATTTTGGATTAACATATTTAATTGATCATAAAACTAGAAAATTATTCAAAGGTGTTTTATTGGAAATCAATAATAGAATTAAATCTAAAAAATAATCATCCTATTCAATCATTTCCCACTGTATTGGTGTTTCTTTAGGTATGAAAATCTTAGATTTTTTACCAATTACCCTCTCAAAATCTATTGGCTGAATTCCATTTCCTGGTCTGCGAATATCAACTGTTTTTGGTGTTATAATTTCCCCTTGTTTAATATCTTGTAATGTGATTATGCTCACTTTATTATTAAGCAAATTTTTCTGTTCTAAATTACTAGGTTTTTTTATTCCTGTTCCTTTGATTTGTTCTATTAATCTAATATTGTTAATCAAATCTTGAAATTCATCTTTAACTAGAGATATTACATCATCTACTCCTTCAGGATTTTGAGTATCTCTAAAATGACGCTCTATCACATTTGCACCTAAACTAACTGCTGCAAGTGAAGAAACATTTCCTATAGTATGATCTGAATAACCAATAGGTATACCAAATTCTTCTTTCATTGTTAAAATTGCATTTAAATTAACATCTTCAGGTTTTGTTGGATAATCTGAAATACAGTGAAGAACAATTAATTGGTCATTTCCTTCAGCTAAAATTGTATTAACTGAATTTCTTACTTCTTCAAGTGTACACATTCCTGTTGATAAAATTATTGGCCTACCAATTTTTGAAACTTCTTTTAACAATGGAATGTGACATGCTAAATCTGAACCAATTTTGTAAACTGCAAGGTCCATTTCTTTCATAATCTCCAAATCATTAATGTGACTTGGAGCTGAAAATATTGTAATTCCTTTATCATTTGCGTATTTCACAACATCTAGTTGTAATTTTTTAGGAATTTCTGCTTCCTTGAATAATTCAAATTGTGAAATTTTTCCTGTTGTTTCTAGATTAAACATGTTGTTTTTTGTTGTAATTGTTTCTGCTTCTAAAGTTTGAAATTTAATGGCATCCACTTTAATTTCTAATGCAGAGTCTATCAATCTTTTTGCTTGATCAAAATTATGAAATGCACCACCAATTTCAGCCACCGTATAACATGGATAATTATCCCCAATTATTTTATTTTTGATCCTAACTTCTTTCATATTTTCACTCTGTTTTTAATTTCTTTATCCCCTTTTAACTTCTTAATTCCAGTTAAATTTCATATTTAGTAATCTCTCTAATTCTTCATTATGTGGTTTGTAATAATCTCTCAAAATTTCTCTTTCTTTCTCATCAATTTTTTCATATGAACCAACGTTTTTCCTACTGAATTCTTTAATTTCATAATCTGGCAATTCTAGGAATTTAAATACTTTATTCACTGTTTCTTGAATTTCAAATTTATCAGACATATTGTCAGTTGGGACAAAATGGAATTGTTCTTTTGGAAATACTTTAAACCATTCTTTCAAATGTGTAGCATATTTTCCCATAGTAAAATATGGAGTTTTAGTTTCAACATGATTTTCTCTTGTGATTAAATTATTTTTTACCATATATTCCCAATTTTCTAATCGTTTTTCATCTTCTTCGATTGCTTTAGAAAATGATAATGAATCATCCCATTTTTTTTTGAAATTGAATTGTGAATATGCACGATCAGCAGGATTTCTAAGAACCACAATTAATTTTGTATTGGGAACTAATTTTTTTATTCTTAATGCACTTGGATAATACATCATATATCTTGCTGAATAATCCCCATAACAAAATTCTCTATTATTTTTTTTTAGCATTATTTTTTGTTTTACCGTAGGATAATGAGCTTTATACCAACTAACAC
>DASCQR010000075.1:0-17670 GCA_036013185.1 Candidatus Nitrosopumilus sp.
AATAAATGAAAATTTAGTTTTGTGCTTTAGCTTCGATTTCACTGTATTTTTCTAAAATTGCTGTAAGTGCAGTTGAAACTGGAACATTGTTCATCTTCTTCTTTTCTGCAAGAAGTTTTTGATATGCATCTAGTGTAATATACACTGGAATTGAACCATTTCCTTCTAGTAATCCTCTAACGTTGTAAAGTGCAGTTTCCATTCCTCTTTCAGCAGATTTTGCAAATTTTGCTTTATCCAGAATTGCTCCTAATGGACCAAATGGCATTTCATACTCTACTGACATTGTAATTCTTGTGAGATTATCACCTAATGATTTGAACTCATTTGTGATTGCCCAGTTTTTGAAAGGACCTTCAATTTGTTTAGCAACAATTTTTTCATTTCTGATAAATTCTGTTGTTTCACAATCCCACTCTAAACGTTTTCCGCTAAAGTCACCGATAATTCTAAAGGTTGTTCCAACACCCATTCCTTCTTTGATATCCATTGGGATCACTGTCATTCCAACAGAATCATTTTTGATTTGATCAGAAACATGTTCTGGTCTTGCGAAGTAAGTGAAGACACTATCCACAGGTGTTTTAATATCGATTGATTTTCTTACGAGGGTCAACATTTTGCTTTCTTGGCAATAAGGATTTAAAGGTTGTGAAGATTTTCTTAAAGAAAATTGATTTACAATATATTCATCTTAGAATAAACATTATGTAATGACTAAAGTGCGATCAATGTTATTGATCTTTATTATCATTATTTCCATGACTTCAGTCGTTAATACAGCATATGGTCATTCGTTGTTTAATTCTGCAGAAAAATTCTATGGAGGCTATAGAGTTCAGGTAGCCACAACGCCTGAATTCCCGCAAATTGATGAACCATCCCAATTTTTAATTCGAGTGACAGATGCAGACTTTGAAGAAGTTGATAGTTTTACAATTGGAATTAGGATTTTCTATAACGATCAACAAGTTAATGCAATTCCACCCACAACAATTCAAAATGGGCACTGGGATATTGATTATGTTTGGAAAAATCAAGGAAATCATATCGTATATGTTGACTTGTATGATATGGATGGGACAAAAGGCATTCTAACTTATACATTTAACATGGGAACTCAAAGTCCATTTGGTGTAATATTCATTATTGCAATAACTATAGGGGCATTAACTTTTGCAGTAGTTATAGGATATATTTACTTGCCAAAAATTTTTAAAAGATCTAAATCTTAGCCTTTATTGGTTTTTTTGCAATACGGAATGCAAACAATGTAGTTAACAATACCATTGAAAACAAAAATATTCCAATACCTAAATGAACAGATACTAAAACTGCATGTAATTTTAAATCAATAACTAAAGCGCCTAAAGTAATTTGTGTAATAACCAATGCAGTTGCTATTGAACTAGTAATTTTAATTTTCAAATCTGAATTTTTATTAATCAAACTTGCAACCATTGTAGAAATTACCAAGATACCCACACTTGCAGCAATTAATCTGTGAGTCCATTCAACAAAATATTCAGCAGATGGCATAAATCCATTTGGACATTCTGGCCACTCTGGACAAGTCAATCCTAGTCCAGCTGCAGAAATATATCCACCGATAAACATCAGTGAATACAAAACTATCAGAGTTGATAATGCAAGATATTGAATTGCCAAAATTATTCTACGATGAAACTACCCATCATTCCTTGTAATGCATGTCCAGGAACTGTACAAATGTAGTAGTAAGTTCCAGGTGCACCAGCAGTAAAGGTTGTACTACCAGACTCACCAGGTTTTAGTGGATTTGTTGCTGCTGCAATTTCTGAATCAAAAACAACACTGTTAAAGTCTTCAGGGTTTGTAACAACACCAAATGCATGGAAAGACATTCCGACATTGTTTGTGGTGATTGTAACTTCATCACCAGAATTTACAACTACATCAGGATTATTACCTTCTTCTCCAGGTAATGCATTAAACGCTAAAGTTCTAAAATCTGCTGATTCTACAAAGTCAAATTCAAATTCATGTGATACACCAGTTGGGGCTGCTGCAACTGCAGGCCCACTTGAACCAGATACAATAATTTCTCCAACCATTCCTTGATCTCTATGTCCTGGAACGGTACAGATGTAGTAGTAAGTTCCTTCTTCACCTGCAATGAATTCAGCAGTACCAGATTCTCCAGGTTTTAATGGATTTGTTGGGGCTGCAACTTCACTTCCAGGAATAATTCCTGCAAAGCCTTCAGTATCTTTTGTGACACCAAATGCATGGAAAGACATTCCATCATTTACAACATTAAAGACAATTTTGTCACCAACACTCATCTCAATTGTTGGATTGACTCCAGGTTCATCTATCATTGCATTAAATGTCAGAGATCTAAAGTCAGCTGATTCAAGAAATTGAAGATCTTGCGTAATTGTAATTCCAGTTGCTTCTGCAGGGCCTGAATGATCAACATCTCCTGCCATTACTGAAACAACATTAGGTTGTTCTGATATCCAATAATCCCACATTCCAAAGAAGATGGCTCCACCTACAATACAGATTCCCAACATAATTGCTAACATCTTTCCAACTCTGGATGATGTTGTTCTGTACAATGTTTGGGAATTATCTTGACTCATTTCATTTATCTCCTAATGTGATGGGTTCTTTGCCTCAAATGGATAGTAATATTTGCCTCCAAGACCAAATGGATCGTCTGTGTCTGCAAGTTTTCCTTTTCCAGCACTGTGAATCATGTTTGCTAAGAATATTGCCATACTGACACCAATAATCATAGCACCAATAGAAGTTATTTGGTTCATTGCAATCCATTCTGGAATTGGTGGATAATCGAAAATTCTTCTAGGCATTCCATATAAGCCAAGAATATGTTGTGTAAAGAATACTAGAACAGTTCCTATGAATGATAAAGCAAAGTGAAGTTTACCTAATGCTTCATTGTACATTCTGCCTGTTACATATGGGAACATGTAGTAGAGGAAAGCTATTGAACCAAATGCAATTGTACCCATCACAAATAGATGGAAGTGTCCAACTACCCAATAGGTATCGTGTGTTGTAAAGTCTAATGGCATTGCACTGTTAACTACACCACCTGCACCTGCAGCGAAGAATAATGCAATTCCTCCAACAGACCACATCATTGGTGTTGAGAATTTGATTCTAGCATTCCACATTGTTGCAACAAAGTTGAAAACGTGCATTGCAGATGCCGGAACAGCAGCTAAAGTTCCAACCATAAAGACTGTTTTTTCAGTAAAAGACATTCCAGTTGCATACATGTGATGTGCCCATGATGAGAAACCGACAATAGATAGTAAAACAAATGCAAAGATTCCTGAATTATAACTGTAAATTGGTTTTCTTGAAAATCGTGGGATAATTTCATACATCATACCAATTGCTGGAATTACTAAAACATAGACTTCAGGGTGGAATGTAAACCAAAACAAGTGTGCATATGCAATTGGATCACCACCCATTGCTGGATTGAAAAATCCACTTACGCCAAGTCTATCAGTTAATAGCATTAACAATGCTGCTGCAAATGTTGGAATTGCAACAAGAATAATTAGAGATGAAGATAAGAATGACCAAGCCAATAATGGAACTTGTCCAATTGACATGTCTGGATGTTTACATTTCAAAATTGTTACTATGAAATTAAGTGCACCCAAAACTGAAGAAATACCTAAAATCTTCAAGCCAAAAATCCACATATCAGCTGCGGGGCCTGGTGCGCTAATAATAGAATACGGTGGTGTTGCGTACCAAGTGAAATCTGCAAAGCCTAACCAAATAAGAACTCCTGCTGGAGGAATCATCCAAAATGCAATTGCATTAAGTTTTGGATAAGCCATATCCTTGTATCTAACCATAATTGGAACATAGTAGTTACCAACAGCTGATGCAAATGGAATTATGAATAAGAAAATTAATGTTGTTCCGTGAACAGTAAAAATTCTGTTAAATGTCATAGCATCTGCAATAATTTGAGATCCTGGCAAGAATAGTTCTGCTCTAATTCCTAGAGCAAGTGATCCACCTAAGAACAAGAATGTTAATGAAGTAATCAAATACAATAATCCGACATCAGTATGATGTGTAGAAAACATAATTTGCCAAATAGGACGTGGTTTTTGTAATTCTAAAGTCATTAGCTAATCTCCTCGATAATAATTTGTGATAAAAGCGTTGTTAAGATTGTCAATGTGATGGCTCCTCAACGTAAAGTGTTCCTCTCATGTTATAATGAATTAATCCACAATATTCTCTACATTGAATATCATGTTCACCAACTTTGTCTGGTGCAAACCATACAGTATTAACTCTACCAGGAATTGCATCCATTAAAACTACATAATCGTGAATGTTAAAAGAGTGATTAACATCTTTTGATACTATTTCGAATTTGTAAGCCTTTCCAACTTCAACATGTAACTCACCAATTTCTTTTGTTCCATCTTCATGTTCAAAAGTCCAAAACCACTGCTGTCCTGTCACAATAATTGTTTCAGCATCTTCAGGTATATGTTCAACAAGTCTTTCTGCTTCCCATGCTTCTGCACCTACCCAAGCCATTAATGCAATAACTACTGCAATGTAAATCCATTCAGGCCAATTAGAGTGTCCAGACATTACTACCAGTCCGTGCCCTCATAACTAGTTGGTTTTGCTTTTGGATGGGATTCTCTAAATCTCCAAACTTGCCAAACAATGGTACCAGAAACTACTGAACCAACAATGAATGCCACAGTCATCATCTTGTAAAATAAATTCCAAATGACAACTCTACGATCAAGATATTCACCAGGCTCATCACCTGCTGCAAATGCAAAATCAGCCGCTGGTAAAGCTACTAAAACTGCAATAATCAATAGAAAACCAAATATGAATTTCATTAGCGATTATTTGATGTCGACTTCAATTTCTTTATAAGGGTTTTCAAGATTCGCATTTACCAATTCTGATCGAATCTAGATGGATGCATTACATTAATTCCAGAAAGGGAGAATTTTCGATCTTTTTCTCTAAAAACATTCAGAGAAGCATTAGCAATGATTAATTCAAAAAGATTAGTTGGAGACAAATCAGCTATTGTGGATAACATCGCTTTGATAGGATCCATATGAGTAACTAAAACAACATTTTCATCAGGATGGTTTTCAATAATTTCATCAACTATAGAGGTAACTCGTTTTTTGACATCAGCAAAAGTTTCTACTCCATTATGAGCAATTTCTAATTCACCATTATAGAATTTCATAAAGACATTTCCATGATCAGTGAAAATCTCATCGTATGGAACTCCTGTGAATTTTCCCATATCAAGTTCAATTAATCGTTCATCAATTTTTACATCGATGGAATTGATTTTTCCAGCAATTTCAGCAGTATGCTTTGCTCGTTGAATAGGACTAGAATAAATTGCAGAGATATTCATATGTTCAAGTAATTCAGCAGTTTGTTCAGCCTGTTTAATTCCTACATCAGTTAATGGGACACCAGGAGTTCTACCAGCTAAAATCCTTTCAGTGTTATTTTTTGCTTGACCATGTCTTAGAAAAATTATTTGCCCCACTATAATCGGATTTCAAATAGAGATAATAATAACATTGTTAGACAATAAAATATGAGAGTAGGAATTATTGGCGGAACAGGTGGAATGGGAAAAGGTTTTGCTTTAAGATGGGCATTAAACCATGATGTAATAATTGGTTCAAGAGATGCTACAAGAGCATCAGAATCAGCAAAAGAATATACAAATATTGCCAAAGAATCATTTGGAGAAATTAAAGGAACAATTTCTGGAAATGACAATGTTTCTGTTGCAAAAAATAGTGATGTACTAATTTTATCAATTCCTTATGAAAATATTGATTCAGTTTGTTCTGGAATTTTATCTGAAATTAAAGATACTTGTGTTGTTGTATCCCCAATTGTACCAATGACAAAAACAGATGTTGGTTTTGAATGTATTTCAATTAAAGACAATAAACCATTTTCATACAAACTTGTATCAAACCACATGAAAGATAAATCAAAACTAGTATCAGCATTTCACGTAATTTCAGAAAAAAAATTGATTAATCCTACACTAGAACTAGATTACGATATTTTTGTTTGTGGTGATGATAAAGAATCAATTCAAGTTATCAATACTTTAATTGATGAAATTAAAGGATTGAGATCAATTTACTTGGGACCAATTGAACTATCATATCTTGCAGAAATGTCTACTCCATTGTTACTTAATGCAATGATTAGAAATAAAATTAAAAATCCAGGCATTAAAATCATCTAAGTCTGTTTTTCATTTATCATGAGTCACGAATATCAGCGAAGAGGTAAAAATTGGTTTACCGCAATTGGTTTGATGTTTTGTATTATGGCAACAATAGTTTTAGTTCAACAATTATTGATATGGGGTCTAGAATTTGTAGAAGAATTTTTGTTCAATGAAGAAGTTACAAATGAAAAGATATCAATTGGAATGCTAACGTTTGGGATTTTTATGGTAGCATTAGGATTTAGAAAATATGAAAAAAAAAGATGAATTTCTAAAAACGCAGAAAATTTTACGATTAAGTACTATTGATAAAGAGAATTTTCCACATATTGCACCTGTATGGTACAGATATAGTGGGAAAAAAATTTACATCGGAACTGACACAAAAAGTCAAAAAATTAAAAATATTCAAAAAAACAATCATGTCTCATTTTGTGTTGATGTAGGAATAAATTCCCCAGACATTTATGGAGTAATGGGACAAGGAATTGCTAACATTATTTTCGAGATGCCTAAAACAAAAACTATTGCAAAAAAAATTCTCTTAAAATATTTTAAAACATTAGAAAATAAATCAGCAAAACAATTACTTGAAGATACTGACTGTATTATAGAAATAATTCCACAAAAATTTTCAATATGGAATTATTGAGTAACAAATTCTTCAATTTTATTCATTGCAGAATTTAATATTTCAAGACTTGGAAGATAAACAAGTCTAAAATGCCCAGTTCCATATTGCTCTCCAAATCCTGAACCGTGAACAGTTAGTACACCCTTTGATTCTAAAAGTTTTGTTACAAATTCTTTATCACTTCCAAATCTATTATCTTCAATTTTTGGAAATGCGTAAAATGCACCTTTAGGATTTGGACAAGAAAGACCAGGCATTTCATTTAGACGTTTTACAACAAAATCTCTATGTTTTTTCATTTCTGAAACAAAATCATTAATATAATTTTGTGATCCACGTAAGGATTCTAACGCAGCATGTTGTACAGGAAGACTAGTTGCAATTCTTACTCTAGCAAGTTTTGGAAGATGTTCACGAATAGATTCAAGTTGTGGGGAGCGATTAAATGCAATATATCCAATTCTCCAACCAGACATTAAATGAACTTTAGAAAATCCATTTAAGATAATAACAGGTGAATCTCCAGCAACCTTTCCAATTCCTACAAATTTTTCATCAAAAATTATTTGATCATAAATTTCGTCACAAATTATGTAGAGATTATGTTCATTTGCAATATCTACTAATTCTTTAAGTGCATTTTCATTGAAAACAACTCCGGTTGGATTATTTGGACTGATTAAACAAATTGCAACAGTTTTAGATGTAATTTTTGATTTGATATCATCAATGTCTGGTGTTGAATTATTCAAATCGACTCCAAACTCTACAGGAATGCCACCATGTAATCTTACATACGAAGCATATGGAGGATAATAAGGTCCAGGTAAAAGTACTTCATCGCCTTCTTCTACAATTGAAGAAATAACCATATCAAGTCCTTCAGAAACACCATTTGTTATTAAAATATCATCAGCAGTGATTGAGAGTCCTTTAGCATTTTCTTTTTTTGCAATCTCTTCACGTAATTCTAAAAGACCTTCAGATGTAGAATAGTAATTTTCTCCTTTATTGATAGAGTTAATCAAAGCTTGTTTTACATTTTGAGGAGGTTGAAATCCAAATTGAACAGGATCTCCAATATTTAGATAATCTACTTTCATTCCTGATTGTTCAACTTTCCTAGCAGCTAAAACAATATCTCTAATTGCATATTCAACTCCTATAACTTTTTTTGAAACTTTCACTGTATCTAGACAGATATTTACACCTGTTAAAATCTTAATTGTTTGGACTCGTTGCACAGCCTGGATAGTGCGAGCGGCTTCGAACCGCTAGGTCGAGGGATCGAAGCCCTCCGAGCCCTTTAGATTATTTTATTAATCAAATAATTTGTCAAAGAATAAAATGAAAATATCAGCATTTAAAATTGGATTAATTTTAGTGGTTATTGGGATAGTTTGGGTTTCAGTAATTTTTAATGAAACAGAAAAAAATCATGATGAAGCAATTTTAAAAAAATCAAATTCTATTGAATCAAAATTGGAATTTACAGGTGAAGGAATTGGATATTACAAAGTATACATGCCTGAATTTACCAAAGAAATAGTATTTATTCAAATTTTAGACAAAAATTTGAATGTCATACAAGAACAAAAAATTAGTACAAAATTTTCAGTAGGTTATTTTGATTTTGATAAAGATGGAATATACACAGTAAAGATTTCAAATATTTCTGAAAACTCAATTAATTTACAAATGGAATTTGGAAACACACACTCACAAAAAATGGTTGCACCAGGAATCATGATATTAATGGGTTCATTGATAATAATGTTAATTTCTTATCTAAAAATAAAAAATTACAATATAGAACATCCAGATGAAAATATTTCATAAATTTGAATACATTGGATAGTATGACCAAAAGTAAGAATAATATTAAAAATTAACCAAGTTGCAAAAAACAAAAATGCTATTATTGAAAAAGGAAGAAATATTTTCAATTTTGTGTGTTCCCTATTTTTAATAATTAAAACACCACCCAATGATGCAAGAACTAATCCAAATTCAAGTGGTTGATGAGACCAAGAAATTAATCCATCAATTCCAAATAGATCATGAGATAATGAATCACCAAATCCAGAAACCATTTGAATGATTGAGCCTAAGATAACAAGTTTTATTCCAGTCTTCAAAGATCCATGAACTGATTTTCTCAATAATAACAAACAACCCATTGCTGCACCAAAAGTTGTCATAAATACACCAGTGTAAACTACAATATGAGAGGGGCTCCAAAAAAATTCAGGTTCTTTTAAAATATGAGAAATTGCATCCCAAAATCCAGCTGAAACAATGACAATAGGACCAATTACGGCAACTATGGAAACAATAGAAATTAGCGTAGTTGACTTTAGAGGAATTGATTTTGAAAATTTTTGAATTAATTTCATTTTGTTTTTACGATAAAAATAGACTATTTGAAATATTGTAATGATTTTGATTAGTAAAAATAAACATTATGCGTAATTTTAAGAATTAACTATATTAGATGAAAAAGTTTGAACTATTCTAATGAGTCCAGGAATAGGATTGATGAAAAGACGGTTGGAAAAAGAAAAAGATGCAATTGCATTAGCTATATCAGGGATCGCTAAGAAATATGACATTATACCAAAAAATGTTAAAACATTGGAAACAAAATATCATGATGATGCAGGAGATTGGTATGTTGCATTAGGATGGGAAGAAAAAAAGGCCATAGTTAAAATGGATTCAGTTTTAGGAACAATCATTGAAATTAAAGAAATTTAGTAATTCCAAAAAAATAAGATTATAATTGGATTATCTAAAAGACTAAGAATGGATATAACAATTGAACCATGGAAAAAATTGATTATACATGAAATAATTGAATACAAATTTGATGATTGGGTAAAACAAATAGCATTTAGTGCAAGATCATCTGGGGGAGGAATCCCTACAATGCAATGGACAAATGGTATCGTTTTTGCATCAGCCAGTCTTCCAACGACCAATGCAACTGTTGAAGAACAACTGAAAGGAGTTTTACATTGGTCATCAGTCTCATTTGCAATTAAAGAGAAATTTGAGAAACAAATAGTGAAAGAGAATGCAACAATTAACTTGGTAGATGTGAGTGTAAATGAAATTTTTAATAAATTATCGATTGAATTAAAATCACAATCAAAATATGTAAACTCAAAATCTGGCAAAGATCAATGAATATTGAAGAAGAAATTAAAAATTGTGAAATATATTCAAAACAAATCAAACAATATGATCCTGATCCATTCTATGTTGGTTATTTTTTTATAAAATACATTAATTGTGTTAATAATATTATTAATGGAATTTTTGAAGAAGCAAATGTAGATTTTGGGTTATTTATTACCGAAAAGATTACTCGAAAAAAATTTAATAAAAAAGCAAATGTAAAAAAAGATGAAAATGCAATAAAATTTTCTAAATGGTTTGAAATTAAATTTGAAAAAGAACATAAAAATCCATATCCCGATTTTATGAATAGGATTTGTAAATTCAAAAATAAAAATCACATACTACCTGAGATTAAAATCATGATAAGAGCAACTGAAAGATACAAAAATGATTTTAATCAAGAAATTAAAATTGATTTAAAAAATGGAAAAATTATCTCAAAAGAACAATTAGATATTGAAATAAAAAGACAAACTCCAATTTTTTTAGAAACAATCAATACAAAAAGAAATGAAAAGAATGAGCCCAAAGTAAAAAACAAAAAAATTATTTCATCTGCATTTTTAACGTTAGAAGAAGATTTGAATGTTGAAATTATGTATCTATGTCAAATTTATACGCCTGTAATTAGACGATTAGTAGAAGAATCAAGAAATAAAATTAAACAATTGGTAGATTGGAAATAAAATTAAAATCTATTTTTGACGATTTTTTAACCGTGCTTCCATTCTAGTTTTTCCTTCTTCAAACTTTATACGATCTTCATCTGTTTTAAGAGCTAAATGAGGAACAGGTATTGGTTTCCCATTTTTATTAAGGGCAACAAAGGTAACAAAAGCAGTTGCAGTTACAGTTCGAATTCCAGTAACAATATCTTCAGCTTCTGCTTTTACTTCAATTTCCATTGAAGAATTATGAACATAATTAATTCTAGCATTTAAAAAAAGAACATTGCCAACAAAAACGGGTTTCAAAAAATTTACACTGTCTAATGATACAGTTACAGCATTAGATTGAGAATGACGTTGTGCAACTATTCCTGCAACCATGTCAATATTTTTTAAAATTTCACCACCAAACACATTGCCAGCAGGATTTGCATCAGAAGGAAACATTCGTACAATCACTTCTGCATGTGATTCAGATGGACTTTTTTCAGATATGTTGGAATTTTCTGATGACATTCTCTCTCATATTTGCTATAAATTCATCCAATTTATTTTGATCAGTCTTTACAATTATTTGAAATATTTTTCTAGTTTGATTTTATCAATTTTTGGGATTTTTGCCATTTCAAATCCTTCAGGACGCTTAGAATTTGAGCGTGTTGCATCAATCCCCATTTTTGCAGTTTGTAATTTTTTCTGATCACTTGAGGGATCAAGACTTGAACCTCGTACATTTTTTATTATTACTAAATCTTTGTCTGCTTGGAATCTTGTTGCCATTGCATATTCAACAGATTCAGCATTATTTGGATCGATATCTTCATCAACTACTATTACTTGTTTTAAAGAACGATGAGATTCAAATGTTTTTTTAATGATTTTTTTAGCATCTGATTCAGTTTTCTTTTTAATTTGAACAACAGCATGAAGCCAATTAGAACCTCCGTTTGTCATAGAAACTTGCTTTACTTGAGAAAAAGTTTTTTTCAATTCTCCATTTAATTTTGATTCAATTGGCATTCCCATAAGCAATCTATGTTCGCCATAACCTGAAAGAACATCATGAAAGATAGGGTTATTTCTGAAATACAAATTTTCAATTTCAAATATTGGTTGAGATCTTTTATGATCATAAGTTTGAAGCATTTCAACCATCCATTCAGGATGTATTTTATCACGTAAAATTTTTCCTTCCATAACAATTTCAGAACCAGATGGGACATTCAATCCTGAAAATGGAAGTTTTGCTAAAGTTAATTTTCCACCTAAAAGTGAATTTGCAATATTAATTTCATCTTTACCCCAGTCAAATTGATAAGCACCAGCAATTGAAATTGCAGGATGAACACCTACAGTAATTGCAATTTTTAGATCTTCACCATGTTCTTTTGCGTCAATAAAACATCTGTGTAAATGACGACCTTCAACCATTCTAATTGAAAGATGAGTTTTATCAATTGGCATCATTCTATGAAATGACGAATTTTGTTTTCCAGTTTCAGGGTTTTTAGCATAAGCAACTGAAGATGTAATAAAAGGTCCAGATTCTTTTTCAAAATGAGTTACAATAGGCATAAGATTGATATTTTTAGACTGGTTTTCCATAAATTTTCCAGTAGTGACAATTTTTGGTGCCTTTGCATTTTTAATTGCTGAAATTACTTTTTGATGTATATTTTTTTCAATTCCACCAACTGCCAAAGCAAATCTATTTCGAGTTCCAACTAAATTAGAAACTAATCTAAAATCACTTTCTTTAATATTTTCAAATAATACTGCATGCGATTGATCTACTTTTGCAGTAATTCCAGCAATTTCATATTTAGTTGAGACTTTAGTTTTAATGGTTTTAAGCTCCTTGATTTTTTTGACTTGAGAAATGTATTCTCTTAAATCACTCATTTTCAATCATTTCCATTATTTCAGACATTAAGGCTTTTGCGGTCGAGGGTTCTAATTCTTTTTGAACATATGTAGAAACCAAAGCAATGCCTTTCATTCTTGTACTAATTCGTTCAGCAATTAATCTTAAAAACAATGATTCATTTCTAGATGGAATTACATTTGTTGTCGTGGGGGTAGGTCCAGTTGCTAAAGAAACAGTCATAGAACCAATTTTATCATTACCTTCAGTTACAGATACAAAAAACCCATTTTCAAATTTTTGAGTTCTTAGTGAAAAATTACGATTTTCAAAATTTACAGCCTTATGTAAAAATCCATTTGAAGAGTCCAACAATTTTTGAAGAAATCTTATGCTTTTATTGCTATTGATTGATTTTCTGAAGAAGATGTATCATTTTGTGGATTTTTGTTACATTTCTTTTCATGCTTATCAATAAACACATATGGTTTTTCACAATATTGACAAGCTGTTTTTACTTTTGATTTTTTAGTTGTTTTTGCTTTAGTTGTTTTTGCTTTAGTTGTTTTTGCTTTAGTTGTTTTTGCTTTAGTTGTTTTTGCTTTAGTTTTTTTAGTTGTTTTTGCTTTTGATTCTGCAACTAATTCTTGCTCCATAGCTGAAATTGAATTTGATTCAGCCTCGATAGAATCAGCTTCTACTCTTGCACGTAATTTTGCTTTGTATTTTAAATTTCGTGGTTTTGTCCTTAATCTATATCCACAACATGGGCACCATAGACCTTCCCATTTTATGAAAATTTCACAAATTTGACATCTTCTTTGGCCAGATGCATACCTACCTGTTCCAACTGGTTTTTGAGCCTTATATCTAACACAAATTCCTTTACATGTCATTTTAGTAGTTTTTATAGAAATTATAACTATATAAACACAGATCGCTATAAATTATAAAAACCACTATGAAATTATGTAATTATTTCAGATTTTTTTTAGATCATAGTATAAATTATAAAAAAAATCAAAAAATTAACAATAAATATGTATAGATTGTTCTCAAAATATATTTTTTTAATTAAAAATAAAAATTCGACAATTTTTTTCTAATCTTTGTTATTTTCTTTTTCTTTTTGTGTATCTTCTTCCATTAATTTTGAAATTGTATAATCATGATGATCCTTTCGATTTTTTGCATTTAATTTTTTAATTTTTCTTTTAAGATCTATACCTGCTAAAAGCATAGCACTTCCAAAAAAGAGGGAAATGCCTGAAAAAAATGTCAAACCAAGTGACATTACAAGATTTACACCAATCAGCAATACTGCAATTCCAACTACAACTAGCAAAAGTGGAATTTGTTTAATCATAATTAAAATAGATTGTTGGTATTGATAGTTGTTTCTTTTACATGTAAAATTTTTGAGAAATTGAGATATCAATAATCTTGACTGTGTGTTATTTGAGAATCTTTATGATTTTTGGGTTTTTGTATAAATTTGTAATATAGAAAAACCAGGATGGGAGATTTTAGTAAAACCAATAAAATCAGATAATCATTTAATTCCAATAAATCTATTATAATATTCATAATATTTCAAAATTTGGTAGACAAATAATAGAACTTGGGATATGGGCAAACTAACAATAATGTGCCTGTTTTATGGGATAAATTATTGTTAAATATCTATGATTGGTCTAAAGCATCATCATCTAATTCAAATTTCTTCCTATCATTCTTTTCTTTCTTGATAATCCAAATTGCAACTATAATTGAAGCTGCACTAAGAATTAACCAAAAAACTCCGGCTGTTT
This sequence comes from Candidatus Nitrosopumilus sp., assembly GCA_036013185.1. Lineage (GTDB taxonomy): Archaea > Thermoproteota > Nitrososphaeria > Nitrososphaerales > Nitrosopumilaceae > Nitrosopumilus. The sequence continues at coordinate 14,459 of DASCQR010000075.1, forward strand.
GAATGAATAACATCACCAACGTTATTCCAATTGAAAGTAAACCATATCCAATTATTATTTGTCCATAATTTTTGCTAAACATCTAATACTAATTGCTAGATGTAGCACTAAAAAAAGACATTCAAATGAATTCTTGTATGGTAAAATAAAGAGATTTAGAAATATAGAAAATTATGCTTTCAAAATTGTAGAAACAACATGTTTTACCATATCATCAAAATTTGTATCAACATTTGATTCTATTTCAGATAATTTAGAGTCACCTTCTTGAGCAATTTTTGTAGATTCAGAGTTTGCTTTTTCTTTTGCTGCGTTAATAATTACTTCAGCTTCTTTTGTAGCCATTTCACGAGTTTTCTCTAATAACGTATCAATTTCACTTAAAGTTTTGACGTTGAGTTGTTTTTTCATATCTCCAACTTTACCAGTCAATGAGTCAAGATCATCTTCTAAACCATTCAAAGATTTGATGATTCCTGTAACTTTAGATTCTGCTACGTCAGCCACGATATTGAAATTTAATAAATTCCATTTATTAAATCATTCATTTTTTGGCACATTTTAGGCACAAAAAATGGAAATTACCCAGTTGTCAAGAGTAAAATTGCTCTAGCCAGATCGCCTTTAGCCTCTTCTAGAGCACTTTTTGCCTTTTCCTCATCAACACCTGCTTGTTGACTGACTAATTGAATATCTTCATCTGAGAAAATTGGAACTTCTAATTCAGCCTCTTCATAACTATCTGCAGTGACAGTAAAGATAGAACTATCTTTTGCTTTCATTTCTGTAACAGATGGTTTTGAAATGATTATTTCTTTTTTATCAGTTTTAATTATTACTTCTTGAACATTTTGTAATTCATTCATATCAAGACCCATTTTATCCATCATTCTTCGCATTTCACGATTTCCTCCTCGCATCATATCATAATCTTCTCCTTACGACTTTTTAAACTATCTCTAACTTTAATGGCCACACCTCTCTTAAAATCACAAATCATTTCTGATGATAAAACGGCTTTTCCAACTGCAATTACTTGATTCTTAAACAGTATAGGGGTATCACTTCCAATACGGACATTTTTACCACACCAAATAACATGTTTACAAAAAACTGATCTTCCTTCCATAACAAAAGGGGCTGCATCTTTATTGATTTCAATACAATTCTCTCTAAATTTTTTATTTTGTAAAAGAGTTTGAGCAAAATCAATACTAATAGCCAAACTACCATTTATTCTCAATGTACAAAGTAATTTTCCCCGATATGAGACGGTTCTAATTCTACCGGTTTTTCTAGATAAATCAATTTCAATATTTTTTGGCAAGTATTTGGATGTTCCATTTCCAAATAATGCATCTAAAGAATATTGAAGTTTAACAAAATTTTCCATAATTTGACCGTGATTATTGGAAATATTAGTTGAATGTAAATCTATAGCAGAAATGAAAAACTATATAGATACTTTTATTATTATTAGATTGTGGAAGAACAAAGCGAAACCAGAAAAATCCAGTTCACAGGTAAATCGTCCTACATAGTTTCACTACCAAAACAATGGATTAATGAATTGGGTCTTAAACAAGGAGACCAAATTAGAATGGTTAGAAAAGGATCATCAACTCTAGAATTGTACCCTCCAAAATTCGAATCACGAGTACAAAAAAAAGAAGATGCAACAATTGAAATTGCTGAAAATGAGAAAGCAGATTCTATAGTAAGAAAATTGATTTCTTTATACTTTTTAGGATTTAAAACAATTAATTTAAAATCGAAAACTGGTAGATTAAATCCAACCCAAAGGAATACAACAAAAGAAGCTGTCAAAAGAATGTTAATGGGTTCTGAAATTATTTCAGATTCAAGTAGTGGTATTACAATTCAAGTTCTTGTAAATTTATTAGAATTATCAGTTGATGGTGCTTTCAAAAGAATGATTCACTTAGCAAAATCAATGTCTAATGATGCAATTTTAGCTCTTAAAGAAAATAACTTAGATTTAGCTCAAGAAGTTATTAACACAGATGATGAAGTTGATAGGTTTGGATTTTACATTATTCGTCAATTAAAAATAGCAATACAAAATGAACATATTTTAAAAGAAATGGGTTTTAGAAATGCCAGAAATTGTTTAGGATATAGATTAGTTGTGAAAAACATAGAAAGAACAGGAGATCATGCTGCATTTATTGCAAAAGATTTTTTGGAATTTAAAAAACCAATCAAAAAAGAAATTTTAGAGAAATTACAAGATATGAATAATTTTTCATTAATGATGTTAGATGAATCGTGTTTGGCCCTCTTCAAAGAGGATTATTATCAAGCTGAAAATATAATAAAAAAAATAGATGAAATTACAAAGTTTGAAAAAAAGGTAAGAGATTCCTCAAAATCACTAAAAGAAGATGAGGAGATTTACAGAGTTAGGAGATTGGCTGAAAATATCAGAAGAATTTCTGAATATGCTAGCGATATAGCAGAAATTGTCCTAAATATGAATATAGAAAAAACATTGAAAAAAATGGAATAATCTATTAAAATGGACAAAGCAATTCTGATTACATATGATAAAGAAGATGCCATAAATGAGGCAAAAGGACTATGTGAGGCTGCAGGATACGAAGTAGTTCACATAATACAAGAAGACTATCTTCAAAAGCCAAAATATGGGATTAGTGGTGGAGTACTAGAAAAGTTACAAGAAATTGCAGATAAAATTAGACCAGATGTAATAGTTTTCGATGAAATTCTAAAACCTAGTCAAAACTATAATTTAGCAACAGAGTTACAAAGAGAAATTTTAGATAGAGAAGGTTTAATTCTTGAAATTTTTGAAAGTAGAGCATCCAGTGCCGAATCAAAATTACAAGTAAAATTAGCTCAATTAAGATATGAAATGGTTAGAGCTAAAGAAAAAGTTCGTTTAGCTAACATGGGTGAACAACCAGGATTTATGGGAATTGGAAAATTTGAAATTGATGTTTACTATAATGACATCAAACACAGAATGCAAACTGTAAAAATGAAATTACAAAAAGCAGGGAAACAAAGAGAGCTTCACAGACAAGGAAGAAAAAGAATGGGATTTACAACAATTTCACTAGCAGGATATACATCTGCAGGAAAAACAACATTGTTTAATAAAAGTACAGGTGAAACAAGAACTCAAAGTAATGAATTGTTTACAACACTTTCAACAACCACTAGAAGAA
>DASCQR010000076.1:0-2558 GCA_036013185.1 Candidatus Nitrosopumilus sp.
CTTCAATTTTTTTATTTCGTAATAAATTTCCAATTTTTAACCATCCGTCTTTTTTTGGACTGAAAATTTCTTCCAAGTCTTCGTTTGTTGGTTGTGAGATTTCTGTGCCTGGAATTGGTGGAATTGCTGGAATTATTGACTGACCTTTACGTAAATTTTCTAAAAATCCCAAAATACCAATATGTGCTGTGAATGTTTTGTCTCTTTTATTGATATCTGCAATCTCTGTACTCTCTTCCGCTTCATGAAAATTCTTTACATCTGTAAATGCTGCACTTGATACTGATGATCTTTCAACTAATCCCAAAATTTCACCTTCATCAATATTGATTTTGATATATTCGCCAACAGATAATGATCTTGATGTAATTGCTGTAACTGATGTAGGTTTTGATTCTCCTACGACAAAACCTAAACTCAACCTAATACCTCTCTTGAACCAATTTCATTACTTAAACCCAATAAACTAACCATTTTTCCAAGTTCCTTATCTGATATTTTACAGTTGTTATGTGCTAACTTTAATGCATATGGATATCCACCTACACTAGTTTTAAACAGTTTGTTCATAATTGATTTTACTTCATCGTTATCATGTTTTCCTCCTAAAAACTCTAATTTAATAATTGGAGTTGAATCACTTAATCTCACAAATGTTGATGAGATTATTTTATCTGTTCCATAGTTCCTTTCTACAAATATTTCACTAAAACCTGGACCATTTGTAACATGATTGTAGTAAAAAATATCCCCTGCTATTGATCCTAAATTTTCAAATTGTTTTTTTGTATTTGATGTTTTTGCAATGAATATAACATTTCTTTTTTTGTTCATAATTCTTACAACTTGTGCATCTAATGCTGATTGCCTTGTCATAAATTGTGAATGAAGTGAGCCATCCATTAAAACTAAATCTACTTCATCAACTGTTTTTTCACATGCATCAATTTCCATTTTACTTGCAATTCTTGAAAGATCTGTATCTGAACCTAATCCAGAATCATGTAAATCTACAACAATTTCTCCGTCGGACTTGATTGAAACTGCTGTGGTTGCCCACAATTCTATTCCCTGAAATTTAGTATTGTTGAAACTACTGTCAATTCCAGCTGTGATTACATCTTCTTTAGTAGGCGTAAAATTATTCCAATTTACTTGTGCCTTTTGTAAAATTTGCTCAAATTTTGGGCCTTTTAGAATAGATAGCATTTTCTCTCTATTGATAATGGCATCTTTGTAGACTGTATTGAGCACATCATTAGTTGGTATGTTTGAATAAAATCTTTAGGTTGTGTTGACTTTTGACAAAGACGATCCATCAAAACCACTTAATCTTAGAAATTTCTAATATTCTCATTCTATACTGGTAGATTTTTTCATCATTTTTAATTCCAAAAATAAATTCTCAGAATATCATTAATTAAGAGATATTTCCTATTATGAATACTTGAAAAAAATTGCTCTATTGGGATGTGGTGTGATGGGTACTCAGATTGCCCTTGCAATTGATTCAGGTAAAATCCCTGGAATTTTAACACATGTTTATGATGATTCTAAAGAATCTTCAATTTTACTTGTTTCAAAATTAAATAATAAACCTGAAATTGTTGAAAATTCACATTTACTTTCTTCACATTCTGTTGATATTGTAGTTGAGGCTGCTTCTCAAAATGCTGTAAGGGATGATGGATTAAGTATTTTACAAAATAAACGTGATTTTATGATAATGAGTGTTGGCGCATTACTAGATGAATCTGTTTATGACATACTATATGACGCATGCGAGCACTTCAAAAAAACAATTTATCTTCCCTCTGGTGCAATTGCTGGTTTGGATGGATTGAAATCAGTTAAAAATGAATTAGATTCAGTATCTATTACAACTACAAAACATCCACGCTCATTAAAAGGAGCAAAGTTTTTTGAAACTTCTGAAATAAATTTAGATTCTATAACTACTTCCACAATAATTTTTGAAGGTACTGCTCGTGATGCAGTATCGTTGTTTCCTGCAAACATCAATGTAGCTGCACTTGTATCGTTATCTGGAATTGGAAGTGAAAAAACATCTGTTAAAATTATTGCAGATCCTGAAACTGATAAAAATACTCATTATATTGAAGCAATTGGAAAATCTGGAAACATGACTTTTACTATTGAGAATAATCCTGATCCTCAAAATCCTAAAACCAGCAGGTTGGCAATTTTATCTGCTATTGAGACACTGAGAAAATACTGTTCTGGTGGTATTCAAATTGGTACCTGATTTGGCAAGAATTGCCGCTTATGTTTGTTTTTTAGAAAATTATGGACTACTTCCTATTCTTTAAATTTACACATAATCAATTTTTTATGAATCATGCAAGTTCAGGATAACTCATTTTTAAAAAATGAAATTATGCGATTAAAAAAAGAAAAAGATGTTGTAATTTTGGCCCATAATTATGAGATTCCTGATGTACAAGATGTTGCTGATTTTACTGGAGATTCTTTAGGTCTATCTAGATTGGCTGCAACAGTTCCTCAAAAAACAATCCTATTTTGTGGAGTACATTTTA
>DASCQR010000077.1:0-1682 GCA_036013185.1 Candidatus Nitrosopumilus sp.
TGATGTAATTTTGTGGTCCACGTAAAGACTCTAAAGCTGCATGTTGAACTGGGAGACTTGTTGCAATTCTCACCCTAGCAAGCTTTGGAAGATGTTCACGTAGAGATTCAAGTTGAGGAGATTGATTAAATGCAATATAACCAATTCGCCATCCAGACATTAGATGGACTTTAGAAAAACCATTTAGAATAATGACAGGAGAATCACCAGCAACCTTTCCAATTCCTACAAATTTATCATCAAAAATTATTTGATCATAAATTTCGTCACAAATAATGTAAAGATTGTGTTCATTAGCAATATCAACTAATTCTTTTAATGCATTTTCATTAAACACAACGCCTGTAGGATTATTTGGACTGATTAAACAAATTGCAACAGTTTTAGATGTAATTTTAGATTTAATATCATCAATATCTGGTGTTGAATTATTTAGATCTACAGAAAATTCTACAGGAGTTCCACCATGCAATCTAACATACGAAGCATATGGAGGATAATATGGTCCAGGTAAAAGCACTTCATCACCTTCTTCAACAATGGAAGAGATTACCATATCAAGTCCTTCAGATACACCATTTGTAATTAAAATATCATCAGCTGTAATAGAAAGTCCTTTTAGATTTTCTTTTTTTGCAATCTCCTCACGTAATTCTAAAAGACCTTCTGATGTGGAGTAATAATTTTCACCGTTATTGATAGAATTGATTAAAGCTTGTTTTACATTATCAGGAGGTTGAAATCCAAATTGTACTGGATCACCAATATTTAGATAATCAACATTCATACCAGATTGTTCAACTTTTCTTGCAGCTAATACAATATCTCTAATTGCATATTCAACGCCCATAACTTTTTTTGAAACTTTCAATGTATCTAGACAGATATTTACACCCGTTAAAATCTTAATTGTTTGGACTCGTGGCTCAGCCTGGATAGAGCAAGCGGCTTCGAACCGCTAGGTCGAGGGTTCAAATCCCTTCGAGCCCTTTAGATTATTTTATTAACCAAATAATTTTCCAGAAAACTAAATGAAGGTATCTGCATTCAAAATTGGATTTGTACTAGTAGTGATTGGAATGATTTGGGTTTCAGTAATTTTTAATGAAACTGAAAAAAATCATGATTCAGTGATACTAAAAAAATCTAATTCTATGGAATCAAAATTAGAATTTACAGGAGAAGATATAGGATATTACAAAGTGTACATGCCTGAATTTACTGGAGAAAACGTATTTGTTCAAATTTTAGATAAAAATTTGAATATAATACAAGAACAAAAAATCAATACAAAATTTTCAGTAGGTTATTTTGACTTTGATAAAGATGGCATTTATACAATGAAGGTATCAAATATTTCAGAAAATTCAATAATTTTACAAACAGAATTTGGAAATACTAATTCAGAAAAAATGGTTGCACCTGGAATTATGATATTGTTAGGTTCTGTGATAATTATGTTTACTTCCTATCTAAAAATAAAAAATTACAATATAGAACATCCAGATGAAAATATTTCATAAATCTGAATACATTGAATTGTATGGCCAAAAGTTAATACAATATTAAAAATTAACCAAGTTGCAAAAAATAAAAATGCAATTATTGAAAAAGGCAAAAAGAATTTCAATTTGGTATGTTCCCTATTTTTAATAATTAAAACTGCTCCAAATGATGCAAGA
>DASCQR010000078.1:0-10470 GCA_036013185.1 Candidatus Nitrosopumilus sp.
TTAATTCAGGGAATTGAATATTATAAGAAAAACCCTTCTCAGGAAGTTACTGGAATTATTCATGATACATTAGCAGGGTATGGAATTCATGATATTGATTTTGTTTGTGGTTTTGATGTAGCTGAAAATAAAGTTGGGACTCCCTTAATGAATGCAATTTATGAATCTCCAAACATGGTTAATTATGTTGCAAAAGGTGACATGCCAAAAACTGATGCAATGATCTATGAAAGTCCATTATTGGACGGTGTTGGAATTTGGGTAGAAAATAAAATTAATCCGCTTACTAGTACTAAAACTATTGAACAACTGACTGCTGAAGTAAAACAAATTATCAAAGATACTGGTGTTGAAATTATTGTCTCATATCTTCCTGTAGGTTCTGATAAAGTTACTGAATTTTGGGCTCAAATTTGTCTTGACACTAACACTGCATTTGTTAATTGCATTCCATCATTTATTGCATCAGATGAAATATGGGCAAAAAAATTCCAAGAAAAAAACATTCCATGTATTGGTGATGATATAAAGGGACAAGTTGGTGCAACTATTGTTCATAGAACTTTAGCTAAACTATGTAGTGACAGGGGAACAAAAATTGAAAAAACATATCAAATTAACGTGGGTGGAAACACTGATTTCCTAAACATGAAAGAACAAGATAGACTTGTTTCTAAAAGAATCTCTAAAACAGAAAGTGTACAAAGTCAATTAAAAGAAAGATTGGATGATGACCAAATCTATGTCGGTCCTTCTGATTTTATTCCATTTTTGGGTAATACAAAATTAATGTTCATGAGAATTGAAGGTAGACAATGGGCAAATCAACCATACAATATGGAAGTTCGTTTAGAAGTTGATGACAAAGCCAATTCTGCTGGTATTGTTATAGATGCAATCAGATTGGCAAAAATTGCCCTTGACCGAAAAATTGGAGGTCCAATCAAACCTGCTAGTGCATATTTAATGAAACATCCAATAGAACAAACTTCTGATGTTAAAGCAAAGGCTGCATGTGAAAAGTTTGTTGCAGATGAATAATCATTGAAAATTATTTCTATCTTCTACTCTTTGTTTTCTAATGATATCGTAATCTGCAAATCTAATATCTACTGATTCTTCATATTTTTCATGTAGTTCGTTTATTTTGGTTTTAACTATTTTTGCTTCTTTTACTAATTCTACTATGAGGCTATTTCCTCCAAATTTACTATCTTTTACATTTGGTGCCATAATTGGAATTCTGTTTTCAAGAGATCTCACTTGGACATACATTTTCCATGGTTCAATCCCTTCTTTTACAATTCTACTTGGGGAAAATAGAATTTCTGCCCCTTTTCTGGTTAATGTCTCTGCCACGCCTGGAAAAACTGTGTCATAACATATCATTATTCCAAATTTACATGATGTATTGAAAATTTTGGCCTCTGTTCCTGCATCTACTGTCTTTTTTTCGTAGTCATAAGGATGAATTTTTTCTTGTTTTCCAATAATTTCACCTTCTGGGCCTATGATCGGTGAATTAATTGAAACCTTATTTTCATTTTTTTCATAAAATGCGCCTGGAATAATTGTCATTGAATAATCTTTTGCAATTTTTTTAAATTCTAAAAACTCACGATCATAATTCTTTATTTGATTATTAGGAAGCCATTGTTCTGGCAGACAAACAATTTCTGTTTCTACTCTGCCTAGTTTTTGTAATTGTTTTGATGTGTTTTCAATTGCTTCTTTGTTATTTTCATAATATTTTGTTTGAATTATTCCTACTTTTGTCATAATCTTTCATTGTATTCTTAGTAATTATATTTAGGCTCACTTTAATTTGAAATTAATTGATATTAGTTATTTCATAATTACCTCCACTACGAAAAATTTCATAATGTAACAAGAAAAATTAATCAATAGAGTCAACAAAAATTGTTAAGCATCGATTATCCTATCTAACTAAAAATGATCTCTATTGGTACATGTAAAAAAAGTAGAGATCTTTGGTTTCAAATCATTTGGATTTAAAAACACCACTGTTCAGTTTGAACCTGGTCTTGTATCGATCTCTGGTCCAAACGGTTCTGGCAAAAGTAACATTTTAGATGCAATAATTTTTGCAATGGGTGAAAATAAACCAAAAGTAATGAGAGTTGATAAACTTCGTTCTTTGATTCATGATATTGAAGGTGCACGTCGTGGACCTAAAATGGCTAGATCTAGTGTACATTTTGACAATTCTGATAGAAAAATTCCTGTTGATAGTGATGTAGTTGAGATTACTAGAGAATTAGATGAAAATGGCGAAAATACATACTATCTTAATAAAAAGAAAACTCAGCGAAGTCATGTTCTAGATTTACTTGATATGGCAAATGCTGGTTTGGGTCAGCTTAATGCAGTACAGCAAGGAACTGTAACTAGAATATCTGAATTTACTTCTGAAGAAAAAAGAAAAACAATCGAAGATTTAATTGGCTTGTCTTATTTTGATGAAAAAAAATCTGAATCCATCAAACAACTTGATGAGGCTGATAGACGACTTGAAATTGCACTTGCCAAAATGGGTGAAATCAAGAAGCGAATTGATGAATTGGAAGAAGAACGAAATCAAAAACTACGTCATGATATTTTGGAACGTGAGTTAAATAGGTACAAAGCTATTGCGGCAGCCAATAAAATGAAGTTAATTTCTTCAAAAAAATCTGATAAAGAAAATACATTACAAGATTTGAATGAGAAAAAAACCTCATTAGATGACACGCGAACTACTTTAAAAGATGAAATCGGAGTTTTAGATTCTGAAAAATCAACATTGATGAATGCTGCCAATGACTATACTCAAGCTAAATCTACACTTGATGCTGAAATTAGTTCTGCAATGGAACAATATGAAATTGATAATACCGCAATATCTGCATCAAAGAAAAGGCTTGAACAAATTAATTCTCGAATTCCAGAAATAAAACTTGAATTAGATGAAATTGTTAATGCTCGACATGATATTGACATTCAAATCCAAAAAATTAAAGATTCTATAGAGTCAACAAATCAAGAAAAAAATAAAATTAATTATAATTTGGAATTAATTGATTTAGATCGTAACAAAATTCTTACGGCACAATCAGAAGCAGCTGCAAAAAAATCTGAAATTGATAATAAAATTAAGATTCTTACTGATCAATCAAATGGTGTTAAACTAAAACTTTCTAAAATTTTACATGAAAAAGATGAATCTACGTTAAAAATAAAATCTAACACTGATAAATTTATTCAATTAGAAAAAGATATTGTTGAATTAATTAGTTTGGAATCTAAATTATTTGTGTTGACTAATAATCATACTGCGACAATTTCTGAATTAAAATCTAGAATTTCAAAATTGAAAACAAGAAAATCAAAAATAGTTCATGATATGGATGAATTAGGGTTTATTTTAGAAAAATCTGATAAGGCTGCAAATCAATATGAATCAAAAATTAAAACTGTAAAAGGATTTATGCATGAGGACTATACTGTTGCAAAACTAAAAGAAGATGGTTCGAAATTAGGAATTGATGGAATAGTTTATGAAATGATCTCGTGGGACAAAAAATATGAGCGTTCTGTTCTTGCAGTCAGCTCTGATTGGATTAAAGCATTAGTTGTAAAAGATTTTGCAACCTTACTTGGAATTGCTGAGGTTGCACGAAGTAAAAAACTTCCAAAATTAAAAATTATACCTCTTGATGCAATACCCAAATTCAAACTCACTTTGCCAAAGGAATCTGGAATAATTGGTGTTTTGTCTGACTTTGTGAAGTCTAGTGATACTTATTCTGCACTCAAGACGTTTCTTTTTGGAAATATTATACTGACCGAAACCCGTGAATCTGCTTATAATTTATCTCAATTAGGCTACAAATCCGTTACTCTAAGCGGTGAATATTTCGAGGCTAAAGGTGGAACAGTTGTAATTGATATAAATTCAAAAATTTCAAAACTGACAAAATTAATCTCGATGAGTAGTGACATTGATGGATTAATTCAATCTATAAGTTTGATAAAAAAATATATGTTAAAGAAAAAATATTCGTTAAAAAAAATAGAAGATTCTATTCAATCAAATTCTGACAGATTGTCTATTTCTGAAAATGCTTTAACATCTGCATCCGAAAATTATTCTAACCTTAAGTCTAGAATTAATTCTGCAAAAAATATGAAAGAACAATTAACAAAAAGAATTTCTGATTTAACTTCAAGAAATAATATCATTCAATCTGAAATATCTACTAATGAGTCACATCTTGAATCATTGCTTGATCGTATTAATATCGTAGAACAAAATTATGCTAGTGGAGAACAAACCAGAATTGCAAGCGAATTATCAAAAATTAATATTAAAAAATCTGATATAGAAAAATTGTATACAACAATAATGAATGAATATCGTAATAAATCTTCACAATTAACTACCATGCAAACACAAGATAATCGTGAAAAATCTCAAACAAGTAGATTAAATGACGAAGAAACTTCTTTGAATTCTGAATCTGAACAAATTAAAACAAAAATTTCTGATTTGGAAAAACAAAAAGATCCAAAAAGAGAAATTTTAGAAAAATTAAGAGAAAAAGAACAGGATTTGATTTCAACTTCAGGTTCTTCTATAGGACAAGTTCAAGAAATTGATGATAAACTAAAAATTTTAACTGAAAAAGATAGAGATTATACTAAACAGATCAATAATTTTGAGCGTCAAACAGATGCATTAAATCGTGATTTGAATGATTTGAAAGAAAATGAATCTAAATTACAACAAATTCTTTCAGCATTTGGATTTAGTAAAGACATGGAAACCTTTGATGTCGAAACAATTGTTCAGGGTTTGACAACTGAATTATCATCTCTTAATGCATTAAATGCAAAAGCACCTGAAACTTATCTTGAAGTTTCATACGGCTATAGGTCAATGTCTGTCAGAAAGAATTCTTTGGAAGAAGAACGAACGGGAATTGTTAGATTTATTGAAAGTATTGAAAAAGATAAACGACAAACGTTCTTGGATGCATTTGATAAAGTCGATAAAGAAATTAGATTGATTTTTAATAAAATGACTGGTGGCAATGCTTGGTTAGAACTACAAAATGAAGATGATATTTTTAATTCTGGAATTTCATACTTAATTCAATTTCCAAATAAGCCCAAAAGAGAATCTACATCAATTAGTGGTGGAGAAAAAACACTTGCAGCAATTGTATTTGTACTTGCATTGCAGAAGCTTAAACCTTCTCCCTTCTATCTGTTTGATGAAGTTGATGCCCATCTGGATGCACCTAATGCTGAAAGACTTTCGACAATTTTGGAAGAAAGATCTAAAGAAAGTCAATTTATTATGGTTTCATTAAAAGATTCTGTAATTCAAAAAGCAAAATTAATCTATGGTGTATTTCCTAAAAATGGCGTTTCCAATGTTGTCACCTATAAAGACAAACGAATGCCTTCAGTAAAAACTACTTAATTTATTTCAACGTGACATGCAGAAAAATGTTCATTCCCTACTTTTTTTAATTCAGGTTCTATAGTACATTTCTCGATTTCATATGGACATCTATTTCTAAATCTGCATTGACTTGTTTTTTTGATAATTGATGTTTCTTTTATTCTGATAATTTTTTCTTTATGCAGATTATCTGGATTTGGTTCTGAAATTGCATCAATGAGTGCTTGAGTGTATGGATGTTTTGGTTTTTCTAATACTTGATTAATTGGACCAATTTCTACAATCTTTCCTAAATACAATATACCAATTTTTTGACCGAAAAATCTGGCTGTGGCTAAATCATGAGTGATATAGATAAATGAAATGCTGTATTTTTTTTGTAATTCCTTCATTAATTCTAAAATCTCTGCTCTGATTGATACATCCAACATAGAAACTGGTTCATCTGCTAAAATTATTTTTGGTTTAATTGCCAATGCTCTGGCTAGAACTACTCTTTGTCTTTGTCCTCCTGATAACATATGTGGGTATTTTTTACTAATTTCTTCAGCTGGTTCTAATTTGACTTCTTGTAATACTTCAATTATTCTTTTGTTTCTTTCATCTTTATTTGATACATTGTGAATTTCTAGTGGTTCAGAAATAATATCTTTTATTCTCATTCTTGGGTTAATTGAATCATATGGATCTTGATGAATCATTTGACAATTCATTCTAATTTTTTCTAAATTTTTTTTTTGATTATTAATTTCTTGTTCTTCAAAAATTATTTTTCCTGAATCTTCTTTGATTGATTTGATGATTAATTTTGCAATTGTTGATTTTCCTGATCCTGACTCTCCTGCTAATACAAACACTTCTCCATTTTTTATTGAAAATGAAACATCATCTACAGCTTTAACAACAGTTAATTCTGAATTAAAAATTTTCTTTTTAATATAATATTTTTTCAAATGTTCAATTTTTAAAATTTCTGACATTGTAAATTAGTAATATTACAAGTATATCAAGAAATATATCATATGCCTAAAATTTATGAGAAGAATTTTAAGTTTAATTAATGTGGAAATCATAATTGAGTGATTTCTCAGAAAAAAAAATTGACTATAAAAAATATGTTATAGATTCAAAACTTCGTTATTTTAAACCTCATGCTACAAAAGTCGAAAAATCTTTTGCAGAAGAAATTTCTTTCAGCTTAAATCAAAATCCTAAATTTATTGATCCTAAATTTTTTTATGATAATAAAGGCTCAGAATTGTTTGAATCGATTTGTTCCCTTCCTGAATACTATCCTACTAGAATTGAACTTGAGATTTTAAAAAAATTGAAATCTGATTTACTGCCATTTTTAGATGAAAATACTAGATTGGTTGAACTTGGTAGTGGTTCCTCAGTAAAAACTCGAGCATTACTTGATATTTTTACTTCATTACAATCTAAAACTGAATATTTCCCTATAGATATATCTGAAATTCTTACTGAAAGCTCTGAACAATTGTTGAAAGATTATCAAACTTTGCATATCACTGGAATAATTGATACTTATGATGGCGGCTTAGATTTTTTGAAAAATTATGATGACAAGAAAAATTTAATTATTTTTCTTGGTTCTAGTTTCGGAAATTTCACTCCAATTGATGCAAAAATATTTTTAAAAAATATTTTTTCAACTATGAAGTCTGGTGATCTTTTTTTGATTGGATTGGATTTAGTAAAAGATAAACATATTTTAGAATCTGCTTATAATGATTCTAAAGGTATCACTGCAAAATTTAATCTTAATGTTTTATCTAGAATTAATGATGAATTAGATGCTGATTTTAATCTCAAAAATTTTTCACATTACTCAATTTATAATGAAATTGATCAACGCATTGAAATGAATTTAAAATCTTTAATTCCTCAATCTGTAATTATTTCAAAATCTAATTTATCTATCACTATAAAAAAATATGAATTAATTCATACTGAATATTCTCATAAATATGATTTAGATCAAATAAAAAATTTATTAAATGATACTGATTTTGAAATTAAAAAAGTCTGGTTAGATGATAAAAAATATTTCTCATTAACACTGGTCACAAAAAATTAAATATCTTCTGCACATCTAAATCCTGAAAATAACCATCTTTCATCTAATCTGAAGAAATTTCTATAACTTCCTCTAATTGACATTTTTGGTGTTCCAAATGATCCTCCTCTCAAAACTTTTTGATTTGTAAACCATTTATCATTATATTCATCAAATCCTGTTTTAAATCCTGGATATCCATTATATTCTGACGATGTCCATTCCCAAACATCTCCAATCATTTGTTGGCATCCTGAAGGACTGATTCCTTTTGGGTAAGAACCAATTTCAGTACATCCCCAAAGATGTGATTCAAGTAAATTGCATTTATCTTCAGTTGGGGAATCATTACCCCATGGGAAAACTGTTTTTTGTTGAGAATTTTCATTCCAACATGCAGCTTTCTCCCATTCTGCTTCCGTTGGTAATCTTTTTCCTGCCCATTTGCAGTATGCTGCAGCCTCGTAGTAACTAACATGTTTTACTGGTTCATTTGGATTAATTTCTCGAATTCCGATAAAATCTCTTATCTTCCAAGTATTGTCTGTTTTTTCCCAATACATAGGGGCTGCCCATTTGTTTTTCTTTACTTTTTCCCAACCATCTGATAACCAATACTTGTATGTATCATATCCTCCATCATCAATGAATTCTAAGTATTGTTGATTTGTAATTGGAAAAATATCTATTTTATAATCATTTAGGTAAACTTTGTGTTCAGGTAATTCTATATCATAACAATAATCTTTTCCATTATATCCCATTTTGTAAATTCCTCCTTTCACAAAAACAGATTTTTTTTCTACATTGTTTTGTGGTTTAATTTCATTTTTTTGAACTGGTTTGTATGCTTCTGCTAGAAGATGTTGAAAATCATACACCATTAATTCTTGATGTTGACATTCATGATGAAAACCAATTGTGATTAATCTGTTTTCTTCAGTTGTTAGTTCGTGTGAATTGATAAATTTTTCAACTCTTTGATTAATTGTATTGAAATATTGGAAAACTTCATCAACTGTAGGTCTGGAGACAATTCCTCGCAATCCTTTATCGTGTGGAATTCCAAATTGTTGATAATACGAATTGAGATATTCTGAAAATTCTTTTGAAAAAAATTCATAATTTTTATCTAATTTACTAATTATTGCTTCATAGATCCAACTTACATGGCCTATATGCCATTTAGCAGGACTCATAAAAAATGCAGTTTGGACAACAAAATCATCCTTTTCTAAATTTTTAACTAATTCTAATGTTCTATTTCTTGTTTCTCTAAATTGTATTATGAGTGAATTTTGCTCTAATTGTGGATTTACAGTCATATAAAAAATCTGTATTTTTTTTATTAATTATGTTTTTGGTGTTTCTTAATATCCTCTGGCAAAAATTGGAATAACCTGACTTTGCTCATTACAGTAAATACATTTTTGAGTTATATCTTCACTATTCCATGGAATTACTCTGATTTCTGCCCCCGTTTCTTCTTTAATTTTTTCTTCACATTCTAATTTTCCGCACCATGGTGAATTGAAAAATCCCCCGTTTTCAATTTTTGATCTAAATTCTGAATAATCTGTAATAGATATTGTGTTTTCTTTTGATTGTTTTTTAGCATTTTCTAACATGATTGATTGAATTTCTTCAAGTATTGTGGGGATTTTTTCGATTTCTGAAAATCCTATATTTGATTTTTCTCCGTTGTATCTTTTCACTATGACTATGCTTTGTTTTTCTATATCTTTTGGACCTATCTCAATTCTGATTGGAACTCCTTTCAATTCCCAATCATTAAATTTGTATCCTGGTGATAATCCTTCTCTATCATCTATGTGTACACGAATATTTGAATTTTCTAATTTATTTTGAATTTCATTGACTTTAGATAAAACTATGTTCTTTCCTTCATCATTTTTGTAAATTGGAATAATTACAACTTGCATTGGTGCAACTCTGGGTGGTAAAACTAATCCTTTGTCATCTCCATGAGCCATGATCATTGCACCAATTAATCTCCATGACACTCCCCATGATGTCTGCCATGCAAAATGTTCAACATTGTCTTTATCTGCAAATTTCACTTCAAATGGTTTTGAAAAATTTTGTGCCAAGAAATGTGATGTACCCATTTGCAATGCTTTGCCATCTGGCATAATTGATTCCATTGTTGTTGTATACTCTGCACCAACGAACTTTTCTTTTTCACTTTTCTTTCCGGTTGTAACTGGAATTGCTAATTCTGCCTCGACTGTATTTTTGTAAATGTTTAAAATTTTTATTACTTCTTTTTCTGCTTCTTCTTTTGTTGCATGCACTGTGTGTCCTTCTTGCCATAGAAACTCTGATGTTCTAAGAAATGGTTTTGTTGCTTTAATTTCAGCCCTTAGTGCTGTATTCCAAAAATTGATTTTTAATGGTAAATCTCTCCAACTTTGAATCCATTTTGAATATAATGTATATGCCAATGTTTCTGATGTTGGTCTTAATGCTAATCTGTCCCCTATTTCGTTAGTACCTGAATGTGTTACCCAAAAGACTTCTGGATTAAACCCTGCAAAATGTTTTTGTTCTTTTCCTAGTAATGATTCTGGGATTAGGATTGGTAAAAACCCATTTCTAATTCCATTCTGTGCAAATTTTTTATCAAATGTACTTCTTAATGATTCCCAAATTGAATATCCATCTGGTCTAAGTACAATTAGTCCTTTAACTGGTGCATAATCTGCAAGTTTTGCTTTTAACACCACTTGCGTATACCATTCACTAAAATCATCTTTTTTTGAAACTGTGATCCCTACATCTTGTTTACCCAAACTATTCTAATGAGAATTAATTTAATTAATGAGCTTTTCGTGACATTGAAATTTTTTTATCATTCTAATGGGTCGCCTTTACAGAAAACCTCTCCCATTACCCTACTTTG
>DASCQR010000079.1:0-1536 GCA_036013185.1 Candidatus Nitrosopumilus sp.
CTCTTGAGTGATGAAATCTGAAAAAATTCTTCCATCAGTACAAACTGCATTAAAATTTCTTACTCTAGTTGGTGTAATCCAATTTGAAGAAATTGTTGCTATTCTATTTTCTTTGAAACCTAACATTATTGTAGCAAAATCCTCATGTTCATGCTTTATCTGCCCTGATTTTGCAAATACCACTTGTGGGGTCTCATCAAAAAGCCACATCGCAGTATCAATGTCATGAACACTCGTATCATAAATTATTCCAACATCTTTGATATGTGGAGGCATTCTATGCTCGCGATAAAACTCTAATCTAATTAAATCTCCGAATTTTTTTGATTTTAGATACTCTTTCACATGAGCTACTGCAGGATTGAATCTTTCAATATATCCACATGTTAAGATGACTTTATTTTTTTTAGCTTGTTCAACTAATCTTTCGCCATCCTCAGAAAGATATGTCATTGGTTTTTCTACAAAAACATGTTTCTTTTTTTCAATTAATTTTGAGGCTAACTCTGAATGAGTTGATGTTGGTGTACAAATAAACGCTGCATCAAAATCCTCTTTTTCAAATAGCTCTTCTACTGTTTTGTAATAATTTACATTATATTTCTCTCCAAATTCCTTCGCTCTTTCATAATTCATATCACAAATAGCTGAAAGTACTCCAAATTCTGATAAAACTCTACAATGATTCTTGCCCCATCCGCCAGTTCCAATTTGAATAACTTTCATCTTTAATACACGTTTGTTAACCACTTAGAAAATTTTTTGTTATTATTCATTACTATCTCACTATATGCATTCATAATCTGTTTTGTCATATACCCAACTTTTCCATTGCCTATTCTCTTTGTTTCAATCTTAATTACTGGAGTTATCTCTGCAGCTGTCCCAGTCAAAAACACTTCATCTGCTTTTTTTAATTCATCACTTGAAATTTTTTTTATCTTTGATTTTATTTTCATATTCTTTGAAAATTCTAATATTGATTTTCTTGTTATGCCATCTAATGCTGATGATGAAAGTGGAGGTGTAATCAATATGTCATTTTTCACAATGAAGATATTTTCCCCAGGTGCTTCACTCACTTTATTGTCCTTATCTAATAGAATTGCTTCATCAAATTTTCTCTTTTTTGCATCTTGTGTGGCTAAAATAGAATTTAGATAATTTCCACCCATCTTTGCTTGTGTTGGAGTTGAACTATCATTGAATTTCTTCCATTTTGAAATGCAGGTTGTTATGCCATTTTTATTAAATAAATCTCCAAATGGAAAACAAAAGATGACTGCATGTGTTGGTGCCTTTCGTGTCACATGCAAATTAATACCATATTGTCCAACAAAATAAAATGGTCTGATATAACATGAAGTCTTAATCTTATTTTTTCTGCATAATTTGATTATCGCATCTTTAATCTCTTTATTTGAAAATCTTAATGTAATATCATAAAATTTACCTGAATTTCTAAATCTAGCGACATGTTCATCTAATCTGAATATGTTTAATTTTTCTCCATTCCAATATGCTCTAATCCCTTCA
>DASCQR010000080.1:0-1680 GCA_036013185.1 Candidatus Nitrosopumilus sp.
ATACAGGAAACCCAATTGCGGCATCTGTCGCCAATCAAAATATTTTGATGTATGAAAAATATGATTAATTAAAAAAATACAAAAAACATCAAAAATATTTACACAGTACTATGAAGATATTTCAACAATTGATATTGTGGGAGATATCAGACACAAAGGAATGCTGATGGGAATTGAATTGGTATCAAATAAGAAAAAGAAGAGTCCAATACAAATGAAAAAATCAATAAACAAAATATTTTTTGAAGAAGGGAAGAAAAACGGGATATATCTTAGAACTCTTGGAAATATTGTAATGTTGGTACCGCCTTTATCTATAGAAGAAAATGAGTTAGAATTACTTCTAAAAAAGACAATTAAGACGATTCAGGCAGCAAAATCCCATATAATTTGACTGTTAACTAGTAGATATTCTCGGGTTAACAATTACTATATTTTTATAAATGGAATGAAAAAACTTTCAATATGAATAATTTGGAATTCATCAAAGAATGCCAAGAAAAAGTATTTTCAGGTGAGAGAATTTCATCAGAAGATGTAAGAAGACTATTCAATGTTTCAGATGAAAATTTGAAAGAATTAGCTAAATGTGCCAACGAAATAACTAGAGATTATAACGGAAATAAGGTTGATGTTGAACAACTAAACAATATTAAAAAAAATGCATGTAGTGAAGATTGTACATTTTGTGGGCAATCAGCATTTTTCGACACAGGAATTGAAACATATCAATTGCCATCATCAGAAGAAGTAGTTGTCAAAGCAAAAAAAGCAAAAGAAGAAGGAGCAGAATCATATTGCTTAGTAGCAGCATGGAGAGAGCCATCTACAAAAGATTTTACAGATGTATGTGAAATTATAACAGAAATAAATAAAAAAGTTGGAATAAGTGTTGAATGCAGTTTAGGATTTCTTACAAAAGAACAAGCAGAGAAACTAAAAGAATTAAAAGTAAAACGATACAATCATAATTTAGAAACTGCAAAATCTAAATTTCCGGAAATTTGTACAACTCATACATATCAAGATAGATTAAACACACTTGAAATAGCTAGAGAAGCAGGATTAGAATTATGTACAGGAGGAATTATTGGGTTGGGAGAAACAAGAGAACAAAGGATGGAAATGACATTAGAATTAGCAAGAATATATCCAGAAGAAGTTACAATAAACATACTAGTTCCAGTTCCAGGAACGCCGTTAGAACTACAAGTAAATTTACCTGATTCAGAAATTACTAGAATTTTTTCAGTGATTCGTTTTCTATTGCCAGAATCAGTGATTAAAATTTCAGGAGGAAGAGAAACAAATTTGGATGATTCAGGAGAAAAACTACTACAAAGCGGAGCAAATGGAATTATCACTCAAGGATATCTGACAATGGATGGGAACAATGCGCAAAAAGACCGTAAAATGATTGAAAAAATTGGTCTTGAAGCATAAGCTCAATTTCATCAATTCAGAGTTAGATGTGATCAAAAAGAGTAATTTACATAGAAAATTACAATACGGTAAGGCTCAAGGAGCACACATTACAATCAAAAACAAAAAATTAATCAATTTATGCTCAAATGACTATCTAGGAATTCCAATTACAAAAATTCAAACAGATCAATTACAATCTAGTTCTAGACTTGTTTCAGGAAATGATGAATCATATAAAAAATTAGAAAAAATACT
>DASCQR010000081.1:0-3495 GCA_036013185.1 Candidatus Nitrosopumilus sp.
CCACTTGAAATAGCAGAAATTGCATCAACTACTAATCTTAATTTACTTGCATCACCAATAATTGAAACCGTTCTACCATAAACTGAAATGTGTGTACTAGTAAGATTTTCCATATTTTTTCTTGCTCTACCTCCTTCTCCAATGATCCTCCCTTTTATCCTTTCAACATTTGCATTAGATTTTCCGGCAAATTCTCTAAGATCAATTACATGTAATGTATTTTCACCCTCTAACAAAGTCATTGCATTTTCAGGAGAAAATCCACGTCCAATTGCGCTAACAATTTCCATTGCTTTGAATGGTTGCATTTTTTCAACATCTCCAACAGATTTTATAAAAACTTCACCGCTATCACCGTCAATATCAATTGAAACATAGCAAGATTTTTCAATTGAAGATTTAACATTACCAGCTTTTCCAATCAAAGCACCTATCCTATCATTAGGTATACGAATTAATTTTTCAAAGCTCATTTACAATTTCCTCAAATACATCAACAGGATCCTCAATGGCCATTCCTCTTTTCTTAAAGAATCTTGTAATGTTATTAATGTCTCTTTTAAGAAATTCTTTTGAATTAGGATGTCTTAGATCTACAGCAGATCCTAAATCAAATACCACTAACCCATCATCAGTTTTAAAAATATTATATTCTGAAAAATCACCATGAACTAACTTTGCTTTATCATATAGATCTTTGATTAAAGAAATTGCTTGTTCATAATCACTTTGTTCCACATTTGATGTTAGTAAAGCCCTACAAGGTGCTCCATTTACACCCACAAAATCCATTGCTAGTACATTATTTGTCACATAAAGAGGTCTAGGTACAGGAATTCCAGCCTCATAACATTGAGTCAGATTTCGATATTCTTTTTTTGCCCACAAGTAGACTAAATTTTTAGTACCTTTTTTGACATGTCTAAATCTAGGATCCCCTGTAAGATATGGTTCACGTTTTTTAAAATTGGAAGTACTAACCAAGTAAATTTTCAAGGCCACATTAGTATCATCATCAGTAACACCCCAAAAAACAACAGATTCTTTTCCTGCACTTACAGAACCATTGACATATGCAATTACATGGTCTGTAATCATTTTGTATAATGTCATAACTGTAGGTTTATCTAAAACTTCATTGACAACTTTACCTTTTTTAAATCCGTCATCAAGTTCTCTACGTTTAGATTTTGAAATTAATTTATCATCAAGTTTAGATTCTAATTTTCTACTAATAGTATCAGTCAATAGTTATTATTTTCCATACTAGATAAAAGAGATTGCTTTTTAATTAAAAAATTAAAAATAGTTAAATTGTAAAAACCCATATCAACTATTGAATATAATTAAAAATGGAATATCAGAAATAATTTTTATACCAGATTCAGAACCAATTCCAAGATCAGTAGCTAAAGATATTGTTTCTTTTCCAACAAGATTCAAAATTGATGCAGATTTTAATAATGAAATAGCTTCATTTTTGTCTACCGCTTGTTTTCCATAATAATTTTCACTAATGTGAATTTTTAATTCACCATCAACAACTTCTTTTCCTATTAATTCCATATCACACATATTCAACATTATATTTTTTTGATAATCAGAAATTCGAGCTGAAAATTGCATTATGCATATTTACCTTTCAAAGTAGATTTTGCACCACATGCCTCACAAATTAAAAATGAAATTCGATTTTGTTTTGTGATTTTTGTATCTGGACTTTTACATGTTGGACACTCAACATAATCTTTTACATAAATTTGAAATAATCTTGTAAAATCATCAGGAGCCCTACGTCCAACAAACATTGCTTTATCACCTAAGCGTTCAGCAGGAACAGCAAATTCTTTTGATAAGTATTGAAGTACTTTTTCTGGTTCTCTTCTCAAAACCTTAGGAAATTCTGAAAAATTACGCAAAAAGGTTTTTTGTCCTTCCCACATCACATCTACAACAGGTAACTCAAATCTAGCAGAAGAATTCTCATTAGAGTCACCCAATTTGTCTTGAATCCGTTTAAGCAGACTTTCGTAATCTGATTTAGTCATAAAAAAACGTGGAGAGTATTCCCTATATTGTTTTTGAAAAAGTGGAATCGATTAGAATAATTTCCATCTATTCTTTTGGCATTGCGCCAATACGGAATACATTAGTTCCACAAGTTGGACATGTGCCTTTAACAGCTGGACGTCCATTCTTTAGCTTGACTTCTTTAGGATCTTTGATTTCCGTTTTTGCTCTACATTTTACACAATATGCTTGAACCATTATGAAATTCAACACAATTAGGAGTATTTAGGAAGAGGCTGTGAAAAATATTTCACTATAAACTGGATGTATGTAGTTTTTTTTAGTGCCTAAAAAAAATAAAAATACAAAAAAATTCAAAAAAATCAGTATTTTTTTAAAAAAAATGGATTCAAATAATTAAAAATTAGTATTTTTTGAATATTTGTAAAATAAATAATAATTTTTAAAAAAATTATCAAATATAAGCAAGTTCATGATAAAAGAAGAAAATGGCATCAAAAAAAGGAGTTGCAATAACGATTATTATTTTAGCTGCTATTACAGGTACCAGTTTTCTAGCATGGTTAATTCCACAAGAAACCGATACAACCTTCATAGTTACTGATTATGAAGGATATCTAGATGGAGCAAAAAATATCCATGAAGTCTTACAAGAGTCAATAGACATAGAATATCAAAATCTCAAAGATGGGGAAATTTCGCCAACAGATTACATCACTGTGACTGAAGTCACGTCATCACAAGTAACTACACAAATTAGTGAATTTATTACATCTAAACCTTCTGAACAATGGCAAGAAAGTTACATCAACTACATGAATGGCATGAAAAAATTTAATGAATATATTTTAGAAACCAAAGTTCTTGCAAATCAAATTAAAAATGAAATTTCAGACGTAGAAATTTTACAGACAATAGATAAGATTCAATCCATAAAAGCAGAATCTATTGAATTTATCAAGAAATCAAATGAATTAAGACCTTAGGCTCAAGACCGAATTTTACTAATCAGATATGTTGGAAATGATTAAAAACCAATTATATCATATTATCTATAATGTCACAAAGGTCTTCAAAAGTACAAAAAGACGTTAGTAAGTCTTCAGCCAATAAATTAGTAGTTATTTGTGTAGATAGAGATAATGATGTAGGAGAAAAAACAGGAATTAGTACACCAGTTATTGGAAGAGATGCATGTATTGAAGCAGCACAAAGATTAGCATTAGAAGATCCAGAAGATGCAGACTCTAATTCAATATTTGCTGCAATTAAAACATATGAAGATTTAATCAGTAAAGGCTACCAAGTGGAAGTGGCCACCATTACAGGAGTTAAAGACAGAGGAGTGCAAGCAGATGAAAAAATATTAGTTGAAGCAAAAATGATTTTAGAAAAATTTCAAGCAAATGGAGCAGTTATTGTTTCTGATGGGGAAGATGATGAGAGCGTCATTCCAGTTATTCA
>DASCQR010000082.1:0-12994 GCA_036013185.1 Candidatus Nitrosopumilus sp.
ATTGCACGTGCAGGAGGAATAGGAATTATTCATAGATTTTTAACAATTGAAGAACAAGCAAACGAGGTTCTTAAAGTAAAACGTTCCGGAAGTGTAATTATTGAAAATCCTTATTCAATTACTGCAGACAAAACAATAGAAACTGCATTAGATTATGCTGAAAATAAAGATATTTCTGGATTATTAGTTGTGGATCAAAATTCAAAGTTAATTGGAATTGTCACTGAGAGAGATTTATTATTTGCAAATTCTAAAAATTTAATTCAAGACGTAATGACTAAAGATGTAATTACTGCAAAAGCTGGTGTAACCATTGATGATGCAAAAGATCTTTTGCATAAACACCGAATTGAAAAATTACCTTTAATTGATGAATCTGGATTGATAAAAGGTTTGATTACAAGTAAAGATATAACAAATAATGCAGACTATCCAAATGCATCTAAAGATAGTAAAGGTCGCCCTCTAGTTGGAGCAGCAGTTGGAGTTAAAGGTGACTTTTTAGAACGAAGTGAATCTCTTTTAGAAGCAGGTGCCGATGTATTGGTTGTTGATATTGCTCATGGTCATAGTGAAAATGCAATTAGCACTGTAAAACATATCAAAAAAGCATTCCCAAATTGTGAATTAATCGCAGGAAATATTGCAACTGCTCAAGGTGCAGAGGATTTAATGAAAGCAGGAGTTGATGCAGTTAAAGTTGGTGTTGGTTCTGGGTCAATTTGTATTACTAGAGTAATTACTGGTTCAGGGGTTCCTCAACTCACTGCAGTAATGGATTGTGCAAAAATTGGACGTGATTATGGTATTCCAATTATTTCTGATGGTGGAACTCGAACCTCTGGTGACGCTACAAAAGCATTAGCCGCAGGTGCTTCGACTGTAATGGTTGGAAGTATGCTAGGAGGAACTGATGAATCTCCAGGAACTGTTTTAACCAAAAATGGAAAACGTTTCAAAGTATATCGTGGAATGGCTTCTCTAGCAGCATCAATTGGGAGAAAATCTAAAGAGACTGGTTCAACATCATTTGATGACGATCTTAATGATTATGTTGCAGAAGGAGTTGAGGCAATGGTTCCATACAAAGGAACTGTTGTAGATATCTTAAAACAACTGACTGGTGGAGTTCGTTCAGGTTTGAGCTATTGTGGTGCACATACAATTCCACAAATGCAAACAAATGCTGAATTTATCAAAATGTCTAGAGCTGGATTTGCAGAAAGTCAGCCTCATGACGTATCATTAATGTAGATAATTTTTTAAGCAGCACGTTAAGTCATTTTATTATGCTTGCAACAAGAACTATCATTGGAATGGTTGTAGGTTGTATAGTTATTGGATTAGGTGGTTTCTCATTAGTTAATACTTTAGCTCCAACGATTTCTATGAATGAAAATTTTAATATTTCAACTGGAGAGTCTGCTTCTTTTTCAATTCCTGCACCAAAAGATGCACCACAATATATGATGATAGTAGGAGATGCATTTGATCTTAAACTTTCTAGTCCTGGTGATGGATTAAACATACCAAACACTTCATACAAAAAAGAATTGATTTTAGATTGGACTCATGTTGAAGATGGACAAACAATTATTGTTGTTCAAAATACTGGCGGTAGTGAATTAGAAATAACTGCCAATACAAATCAAACACCTGATCCATTTGGGATTACATTTGATTTTATGGTAATTACATCAGGAGTAATTATTCTTGGATTTAGTTTAGGTTTTACGTTAAGAAAACCAAAAGGATTCTAATTCAGTTTTGCTGAAGGATATGAACCTAAAATTTTAATGAAAAGTGTTTCTTTTCTTATTTCATTTAGCATTTTTAGAATTTGAGGATTTTTTTGGTGACCCTCAAAATCTACATAGAAATAATATTCCCATGAATTAGATTTAGTTGGTCTTGATTCTATTTTTGTTAGGTTGACATTATTTTTATTGAAATTTTCTATAATTCTATACAATGAACCAGGTTCATGTTTTATGGAAAAAATAATTGAGGTTTTATCACTTTTAGTTTCTAAAGTTTCTTTTTTAGATAATATTAGAAATCTAGTGTAATTATTTGAATTATTTGCAATGTCTTTACTAATAATTGGCATGTTGTAAATTGCAGCAGCTTCTTTACTTGCTATGCATGCACAATTTTGTTTCTTTAATTCTTGGACAATTTTTACACTACCTGCTGTATCGTATGTAGGAATTGTTTTCATGTTATTTTTTTCTATAAATTTTCTACATTGACCTAAAGCTTGTGGATGTGAATACACAGTATCAATTTCATGTAATTTACCAAAACCAATTAAACAATGTTCAATTCTATGATATGTTTCTCCAGTGACATTTAGATCTGTAGAATATAACAAATCATAACTTTCTCCTACACTTCCTTCTAGTGAATTTTCTACAGGTAAAATTGAAAATTCTGAAACATCTTGTGAAGTATTTTTTAAAATATCTGAGAATGTTGGAAGTGGAATAGTTTTGATAGTTTCATTAAAAAAAGATCTTGCTGCAGCTTCACTATATGCACCTCGTTCACCTTGGAACGATACATCTGTCATTTTTACTCTCTCAACTTTACGAAATCGCTTTTTCCAAAATTTGAAGAAAGCTTTCTTTCATCAATCCATGAACAATCTGTACATTTAATGGCATCACGCATTGTAACAACTTTACCTCCACATTTTCTGCATTTTGTAAATATAATTCCTAATTCAGGTTCATTCATTACTGCATGAATTGTTCCATTTAGGTGAGCAACAATTTTCAATGATGCTATATCATTCACTAATGCAACATTTCTTATTCTCATATTTCGTGTACCACAAATACATTCTACTTTTGAAGTAGTTGGTTTTCCATTAATGTATTCAATTGTTACTGCAATCATAGATGACATTACTGCTGCAACTGTTCCAATAATAATATCACCAACTTTAGGAATTGATAGCAATTTTGGATGACTTACATCAACCATTCGAGTTTCTTTATCCATGTTTTTTTCACCTATTGTGGATGCTCTAACCATATCACCATCATCAAAAGTGTTGATTCCAGCCTCATATTCTTCAATTGATGCTATTTGGTCACCCGGAAATACTGAATTATCAGACATAATCTAATTTTTCTTTTTATGATTATAATTGTTTTTGGTACAAATAATTTTGATAAATCATATATCTCAGAAAATTAGGAAATAATCATGAGAGCGTTAGTGTATGATGAATATACCACTAATGATGATTTTTCTAAAATTTTAAAAATTAAAAATTTGCCTGATCCTCAACCACGATCTGATGAAGTTGTTTTCAAAGTTATGGCTGCAGGACTAAATTATGACGATATTTGGGGTATGAGAGGCAAACCTTTGGCAATACCATTACCTCATATTTCTGGAACAGATGCTGCAGGTATAGTTACTGCAGTAGGTGATGATGTTAAAAATTTCAAAATTGGTGATAGGGTTGTTTCTCATGGAAATATGTCGTGCAGAGTTTGTAAAGCTTGTACTGATGGACGAGAATTTGATTGTGTTAAAAGAACAATTTGGGGTTTTGAAACTGGCCCATTATGGGGTGGATATTGTGAATATGCCCATTTACCTGAAGTTAATGTATTAAAAATACCAGATGGTGTCTCATATGATGAAGCAGCAGCTGCATCAATGACATTGCTTACATCATGGCACATGCTAGTTGGTAGAGCAAAAATTCAGCCTGGACAATTAGTGTTGATAATGGGTGGGAGTTCTGGAATTGGAACTTTTGGAATTCAGATTGCAAAATTATTCGGTTGTACAGTTATTGCAACAGCAAGCCCTGACAAGTTAGACAAGTGTTTAGAACTTGGAGCAGACTTTGCAGTTGATCATAGAAAAGATGATTGGCACAAAGAAGTCAGAGCAATTGCAAAAAAAATTCCAAAACCTTATGGTGAAATTTCTGGAATAGATGTAATTTTTGAACATATTGGTGGTTCTCATTGGAATAAGGAATTAACATTGTTAAATTATGGTGGAACTATCATTACAACTGGTGCTACTACTGGATATGATGCAAAAACTGATTTACGACATATTTTCTTTAAAGGAATTAATATTTTGGGTTCAACTCAAGGAACCAGATCTGAATTAGAAGATGGCTTCTATTGGATATCAAAAGGAAAAATAAAATCTATTGTGGATTCAGTATATTCTTTGGAAGATGCAGTAAAGGCTCATAATAAAATGTTAAATGGTAAAGGACTTTTCGGCAAAATTCTGATAAAACCTAATTCTGATTAATTTTTTGAATTATAACCAATGTGGAATTTCTAGATATTCATCAATACTTTCTTTTCGTAAAACTTTCAAAAGCGCATTTGCTTGAGGTGTTGATAATACAGGCTTGTCAAATTGATTATCTGTAGAAATTCTTGGACATGCAACTTGAATAAATGCATCGATTCCTCTTAAATTATTTAATCGTTCATTTGTGATATCAGTCAAAGCAAATAATTGAACTTTTTTACCTTCCTTTTCTAATTCCTTTTTAAATTTTAAACCAAATACTTTTGATAATTGTCCTTCTTTTAATCCAATAATTATTCCAAATGAATTTGCTTCTGCAGCTTTGTAAATTGCAAGTGTTGCTTTCTTTTTCAGTGTTCGCGCAAATTCAGTTATTTCTCTAACTTCATTAAAATATGGATCTAAAATGAATGTTGGCAAATTTGTAGATAATGCAATTCCTGCAGCATGAAAATTACTTTGACCTAAAAATATGTAGGCATCCACTTCTTTTTTTAATTCTGTTGCAGGATAAAACTCACAACCAAATACTTGACCATCATTTAATTGACCTTTACCTTTTCCAATCTTAACATTGATTCCATTTTTTGTTAAAATTTTTTCAACTTTATCCATTTGATGCAAATGTTGACTATCTGTAACAAGTGAAATTGTTTTTCCTTTTAATAATTCTGTACATTTTTCTGCTACACGATCAAATTCTACATCATCAAATGCATCAATTAAAATCAAATTTTTTTCTAGTGATTCTGTATTTATTGTATGTCCTATGTTAAATTGAATTTCAGCTCCTAGGATTTTAGATCCAGTTGTATTCAAATCACAGGTCCCCCAAGTTGTGTCTGCTAAAACATATGCTGGAATATTATATTTTGTTGTAATTTTGATTGCCATATCTTGAACTTGAGGCAGCATTCCATCTGGACCATTTAGTGAGACTGATACTGGTTCTTTTTCTTCAATTTCTTTGAAAATTCTTGCTTCATCAATAATTATCAATTTAGATTCAAATACTAAATTATTAATTTAAATCAATTGAGTCTACAACAACTAAAAATGTCTGAATTATCTAGTTAAGTTATGCCTGAAAAATCTGTTTTACATATTGGTTTTGATGATACTGATTCTCCTACTGGAATGTGTACCACATTTCTAGCCTACAAAATCGTTGATTTTCTTCAAAAACAAAAAACTGAATTCCTTGATTTTCCAAAATTGATTAGATTCAATCCAAACATTCCATGGAAAACTCGAGGAAATGGTGCTGTTTCACTAAAAATTCAAACCAAAAATCCTTTGAAAATAAAAAATCAAATTAAAAATTTAGTTTCAAAATACTCTGATATCAAAAATGGTGCAAATCCTGGACTTGTTTTTTTTGAAAGTAATTCTATTCCTCCCGAGTTTACAAAATTTAGTAATTTAGCTTTATGGCAATTAATTAATAGAAATAATGCTAAAGAATTTATTAAAAAACACAATCTTGATTTTTTTTATGAAGGAAACGGACAAGGATTAATTGGTTCAATTGGTGCAATTGGATATAATTTTCATGATCACACGTTAGAATTGTTGAGTTATAGAAAGAAGAAAAAATTTGGAAAAGAAAGAAAGATTTCAACAGATAGTGTTAGAAAAATGCAGGAAAAAACTTTCCCTTACACATTCAATAGTTTTGACACAAAAAGAGGACGAGTATTAATTACTCCTCATGGACCTGATCCAGTTTTTTATGGAATCAGAGGTGAAAATGTAAATTCTTTAGTTGACGCAACAAAAATTTTAGAAAGTGAAGAAAAATTAGATGGTTATATGATTTTTAAATCTAATCAAGGTACTGGTGATCATTTAAAAAATGAATTAAATTTTGAAACAATGAAACCATATGCTTCTGGAACATTAAATGGAATTGTATCTAATGTCCCAAAAATTGTTAAAGGAGGACATGTTTTTTTTACAATTATTTCTAAAAATCATGAATTTTGGTGTGCTGTGTATAAGGAAACAGGAATTTCTACTATTGCTTCTAATCTTATGATTGGCGATGAGATTTCAGTTGGAGGTGGAGTTCGAAAAGCATCTAAAAATTTTCCACGAATAATTAATCTTGAATTCATCCAAATTCTGCATCTTAAAAAAAATCTCTCTAAATCTAATCCAACATGTAAAAGATGCAATAAAAAAATGAAGTCAAAAGGTCAGAATCAAGGATTTCAGTGTGTTAAATGTGGAAAAAAAAATTCTAAAAAAATAACTGTAGAAATTCCTAGAAGAGTCAAAAAACAATTGTATATTCCTAAAATCTCTGCTCATAGGCACTTAACACGACCTTTACAGCGAATTGGAACAACTAATAAAATAACAAAATTTGATGATTCCCTTTCTTGGTTTTGTGTTTATGAAAAGTAAGTAGCGGGGAGTAGATTTGAACTACTGAACTGCGGGTTATGAGCCCGCCGGGATGACCTGGCTTCCCCACCCCGCTGAACCTAAATAAAGTTCGACGGTATATACGCTTTATCAAATCTTTGAAAGTAATTAATAGGATTTTAAAAGATAATTTTTGATGAATAAAAAAATTCAAATTATTGCCATTATTGGTGCAATAACTTTCTCTATATTCGTTTTAACTTCTTCAGATAATGAAACATCAATTCCATTACCAAAACCGAATTCATATTCTGAAAATGATTCTGTAATTATTTTAGCTGAAAATCTTGATAAACCTCGTGCAATAGCTGTTTTTGACAATAGAATTTTTGTGACTGAAAAAGATGGTTCCATTCGAGTTATTGAGGATAATGTTCTGTTAGAATCACCATTAGCTACATTTCGTACTCCTAATGTATTTGATGGAGGATTATTAGGAATTACAGTACATCCAAATTTCTCTAATAATAATTTTCTATATGTTTTTTTAACATATGAAGAGAATGGAAATTTATGGAACAAAGTTCTCAGAATCACTGAAGAAAATAATAAGTTACAAGATGTTGAAATAATATTAGATAAAATTCCTGGTTCATCATTTACTAACGGTGGTTTTCTAAAATTTGGACCTGATGCAAAATTATATGTTGGTACAGGTACTGTTTCAGATGATTCCCATTTACCTCAAGATATTAATTCTTTATCTGGAAAAATTTTAAGATTAAATGATGATGGAACTATTCCAAACGATAATCCATTTTTAGATTCTCCTGTTTATTCTTTGGGACATAGACATACACAAGGGATGGCTTGGGACGATAAAAATAATTTGTATGTGGCAGAATTTGGACCTGAAAAAAATGATGAAATTAATTTAATTAAACCTGGAAAAAATTATGGTTGGCCCGAACAACAATGTTCAGGAAATACTAATTTTGAAAATGCAATTCTTTGTTATGATCCAAGTATAGAACCTGGTGGAATTTTATTTTATTCTGGTGACAGAATTGATTTTGAATCAAAATTCATAATGGCCTCAATGCGAGCTTCTAATCTTTATCAAGTCGATTTTGAAGATGGGCTAGGTTCCCAAAAATCAATTTTAAGCGGTAATGGTAGAATTCGTGATGTAGTTGAGGGTCCTGATGGTAGTATCTATTTAATTACTTCAAATACTGATGGAAAAGGTTTTCCCGATGGGTTAGATGATAGATTATTGAGGATATTGAAATAAAATGCCAGATTCATCTATTTCGAAATTTTTTGAAAAATCCAGAGCAGAAAGATTGAAAATTATTGGAAATTTTGCAAATCTTTCTGATGATGAAAAAAATATTTTAGAAAATATTAACGGTGGAATTTCTTTTGATAAAGCCGATAAAATGATAGAAAATGCAATTGGGACTTTTTCATTACCCTTAGGTGTTGCAACAAATTTTAAAATCAATGGTAAAGACTACGTAGTTCCAATGGTGATAGAAGAACCTTCAGTAATTGCAGCTGCATCAAAGGGAGCTAAAATTGCACGAATTAAAGGAGGATTTAATGTAACTGCTGATGAATCTTTCAGTATTGGTCAAATACAAATTTTAAATGTTGATTTTATTTCTTCTATAAAAAAAATTCAAGATTCTACTCATGAAATTTTAGAATTAGCAAATTCAAAGAGTAATACTTTATCAAAAATGAATAAAGGTGCTAAAGAAATTATATGTAAAGAAATTGACACTCCATCTGGAAAAATGTTGATTGTAGAATTGTTAATTGATGTTGGGGATGCAATGGGTGCAAATGTTACAAATACTATGTGTGAAGCAGTCTCACCACTTTTAGAAAAAATTACTGGAGGAAAAGCATTACTTAGAATTTTATCCAATTATTCTACTAGACGTATGGTAAAAGCAAAAGCTATTTTTGAAAAAGAATCTGTAGGTGGAGAGAGTGTAGTTGACAATATTGTTTTGGCATATGAATTTGCAGACAATGATGTTTATCGTGCAGTCACTCATAATAAAGGAATAATGAATGGAATCATATCTGTTGCAAATGCAGTAGGTCAAGATAGTAGAGCAATTGAAGCTGCTGCAAATGCATATGCAGCAATTTCAGGAAAATATAGATCATTAAGTAAATGGAGCAAAGATGATGAAGGAAATTTGGTAGGATCTTTAGAAATTCCGCTTTCAGTTGGAATTGTTGGTGGAATTGCAAATGTACATCCTGTAGCAAAAATCTGTGCAAAAATTCTCAATGTTGAATCTGCACAAGAACTTGCTTGTGTTATGGCTGCTACGGGATTGGCCCAAAATTTTAGTGCAATTAGAGCCCTTTCTACAGAAGGAATCCAGAAAGGGCATATGAGATTACATGCACGAAATCTTGCAGCAGCAGCAGGAGCTACTCCTGAACAAATAGACCAAATTGTTGAAAAAATGATTCAAGTAAACTCAATTTCACTTGATAAAGCTAAAGAATTACTTCAGCAAACTTAAACATCCTATTATATAGCTAAAAAGTGAAAACTAATGAAAATGTCTGATGTGAAATTTGCTATACCTAAAGGAAGTTTAGAAGATGCAACATTCAAACTACTTGAAAAATCTTGGACTAAAGTAAATAGGAAAAGTAGAACCTATCGAGTTTATCTAGACGATCCAAGTATTGTAGTGAAAATGTTACGTCCACAGGAAATTCCAACTTTAGTTTCTGAAGGATTGTATGATGTTGGTATTACTGGTAAAGATTGGGTTGGTGAAACAAATTCTGATGTTGAACCAATTCTTGATTTAGAGTATGGAAAAATAAGACTTGTAATTGCATTTCCTGATAAATATAGTTACAAAAATCTTGATGCCATGATTGCCGATTATGGAAAAAAGAAAAAAACACTTAGACTTTCATCTGAATATCTTACAACTGCTTCTAAATTCATTAAAAGTTTGAAATCATATAAAAAATATTATGGTAAAAAAGATCCATTAATTGTTACTCCATGGATGAGATTAGGAAATAATAAAGATGTTCAAATTCATTTATCGTTTGGAGCAACTGAGGCAAAACCTCCAGAGGATGTTGATGCAATTATGGATGTTACTGAAACTGGAACAACTTTAAAACAAAATAAATTAAAAATTGTCGATGAAGTTTTAACTTCAACTGCACATTTAATAATTAATAAAAAATCACTAAAAGATCCAAAAAAACGTGAGAAAATTTTTGATATTGTGACATTAATGAGAGGTGCAGTAAACGGAAGAAAGTATTTACACATTTATCTTAATGTTGAAGAAAAAAATCTAAAAAAACTTTTGTCACAAATGCCATCATTAAAGAGACCTACAATTAGTCCACTCAGTGAAGATGGTTGGTTTGGAGTAAATACTGTGATCAAAAAAGATGAATTTCACAAACTTATTCCCAAATTAAGAAAAATTGCACAAGGATTAGTTGTTCATGAACCACGTCAAATATTAGAATTAGAAGAAATAAAACGCGACGAAGAAAATTGATGAAAATCCACAAAGTGACAAATATAGAACAATTTGTTGCAAAAATCACTCCAAAACAGACTCAAAAAAATAAATCAATTGTTGAATCTATTATAAAAAATGTTCAAAAGAATGGAGATAATTCAATTAAAAAATATGAAAAAAAGTTTACAGGTGCCAATATTTCTAATTTACGAATTTCTAAAGCAGAAATTAGATATGCCTATTCAAAAGTTTCAAAAAATGAAATTAATGCATTGAAATTATCAAAAAAGAGAGTTGAAAAAACAGAATCTATTGTGAAAAATATTTTCAAGGATAAAAAAATTAACCATGACGGTATTAAAATATTAAAAAAATTTATTCCAATTCAAAGTGTTGGATGTTATATTCCAGGTGGTTTAGCGAGATATCCCAGCTCAGCTATCATGTCTGTTGTTCCAGCAAAAGTTGCTGGTGTAAAACGAATAGTAGTTGTATCTCCACCAAATTCTAATGGAAAAATTGATCCACTAACTATAGTGGCTGCAGATATTTGTGGTGCTACTGAAATCTATAAAACAGGTGGTGTGCAGGCAATTGCTGCATTGTCTTATGGTACAAAATCAATTTTAAAAGTTGATAAAATTGTTGGACCTGGCGGTGCATTTGTCACATTAGCAAAATCATTGATTAATAATAATACTGGAATTGATATGCTTGCTGGTCCTACAGAATTAGGAATTATTGCAGACAATTCTAGCAATCCTGAATATATAGCACTGGATTTGATCTCTCAAGCAGAGCATAGTAGTGATACTTTTTGTTATTTAGTTACAAATTCACAACAAACTGCAAAATTAGTTAATCAAATTATTACAAAATTATTGACAACAATTCAAAGAAAAGAATTGGTTAAATCTAGTTTATCAAAAAATGGATTTATTGCAGTTTGTAAAAATAATTCTGATGTGATAAATTTGATAAATTCTCTAGCACCTGAGCATTTGCAAATAATGATGAAAAATTCAAAATCAATTTCTTCAAAAATTACTACTTCTGGACTGGTTTTATTAGGTGATTATTCTCCTTCATCTGCTAGTGACTATATTTTAGGCTCAAATCATATACTTCCTACTAATGGATTTGGGAAAATTCGTGGTTCTTTGTCTGTTATGGATTTTATGAAAATCAATACTGAAGTAATTGCATCAAAATCTTCATTATCTAAAATTTCAAAACATCTAGATACATTGACTTTTGCTGAAGGATTACCAAATCATTTTGAAGCAGTAAGAGGCAGATTACAATGAAAAAAAATTGGTTTGATTCTAAAATTAAAGAATTTTCTTCTATTGGAGGTTATAAAAAACCTGAATTGAATGAAAATTCTCTAAAACTAGATTCAAATGAAAATTATGTTCTTTCTAAACAATTTCAAAATGATATAATTTCTGGAGCTAAAAAAAATTCTGATGTAAGAGAATACCCACTTGGTGGAGTAGAAAAATTAATCCAAATGATTTCTAAATTTGTAAAAATCCCTTCGTCCATGATTGGAGTTGGAAATGGTTCAGATCAAATCTTAGATTTGATTTTATCAAATTTTGCATCAAAACAAACTAAAATTCTTACATCAAATCCCACTTTTGGTTTTTTTGAAGAACGTTGTAAATTATATTCAATTCCATTAATCACAATCCCATTCTCTAATGATATGAAATTAGATATTCAACAATTTGTTAAAGAATCAAAAAATGCTGATATATTATATCTTGATTCTCCAAATAATCCTACTGGATTCCAATTTTCTAAAATAGAGATAAAAAAACTAATCAAATCTTTTGATGGATTAATCATTATTGATGAGGCATATGGTGAATTTTCTGATTATTCTCTTTCTAATCTTGTTAAAACCCAAAATAATCTAATTGTAGTTAGAACCTTATCGAAATCTTTTGGAATGGCTGGTCTTCGTTTAGGTTATTTTATTGCAAACAAAAAATTTACTGATGCATTTCTAAATGTTTTACAATACCCATATCCTCTGAGCACTATTACAATTGAATCTGGAATTTTAGCATTAGAAAAGGTAAATTTGATGGAAAATGCAGTTAAAATCATCAAAACTGAGAGACAGAGAATTATTGAAACACTGAAAAAATTTGATGCCCTTGAAGTCTTTGATTCTAAAGCTAATTTTGTATTATTTGATGCACATAGTTCCTACAAACGAGTATACTCAGCGTTAACTGAACAAGGAATTTCTATTAGAAAGTTGGGTAAAATAGGAAATCATGAGGGATGTCTTAGAGTAACAATTGGAACAAAAGAAATGAATTCAAAATTTTTATTGGCTATTCGTGATTATTTGGGATGACTTTAAAACAAAAATCAAAAGGAATCTATCTTGATGATTCATTTGATCCAAGTAGTTATGATAGTATAATTTTTGATTGTGATGGTGTATTAATCGATATTACAAATTCTTATGATCAAACAATAATTAAAACAACTAATTATGTCTTAGAAACTTTGGCAGAAATTGATGATTCAATTAAAGTAGATTTTAAAATCATTGATGGTTTTAAGTCAACTGGAGGTTTTAATGACGAAGTTGATCTTACTTATGCTGCAATTCTTTCAATTGTTGCAGCAAAAAAATTAAACAAAAATCAAATGGAATTCATCTATGTTGTAATAAAAAATTCTGATTCTACGGGAATAAAATCAGTTGAAAATTTTTTAAAAAATCAAATTGATATTTCTAAAATAATTAATCAGTTATCTTATCCTCG
>DASCQR010000083.1:0-4195 GCA_036013185.1 Candidatus Nitrosopumilus sp.
CCTATAACACCAGTTGTAGAAGGACCAAATGATAGACTAAATCCAAATACAAACCACATCACACTAAGTAACGACATTCCGAAAAATATTTGCATAAAAATTGAAACTGTATTTTTTCTTCTCAATAAACCAGATTCAAACAAACCAAGTGCAGGGATCATTAACAATACCAAACATCCTGCTATCAACATCCATGCTGTATCACCTGTATCTATTGGCATAATGAAAAGTGAATTTGTTTTTTCATTTAACAGTTTTCCAATTTGATTATCAGTGATTATCAATAGACATACAATTTCTAAATTATTATTTACTTTAACAAAAAAAAATATTCATGTTAAAACTTGAGATCATACTTGCTGAAAATGATGTTATGGATATCAGTGAAGGATTAAAACAAATTGGTGTTGGAGGATTAACAGTTGTTAAAGTTAGAGGAAGAGGTGCAAAGACTGCTGCAGAAATTCACACACAAAAAGGAATGGAAGTTTTTGTTCCTCATTTTTCAGACAAATATAGATTGATGGTTGTTGTTCCAGAATCAAAAGAAGAAAAGACAGTAGAGATAATTAAAAATAGTGGGAGAGAAGGAAAAATTTTCATTTCACAAATGTTACGAGCAATTGATATTAAAACTGGAAATGAAGGAGAAGATGTAATCTAATGAAATTATCATTGGATAAAATCAAATCAACAAAATTAACTAAAAAAGATTATCTAAAAATTCCAGTTATTGTAGGGATAATTTCAATTCCACCAGTCATTATGACTTATTGGTCAATGTAATAGGAGTAAATGAAATGAGCCTGTTATTAATTACAAAGAGAGGAACCAGTAAAAAAATAGTAAATGAAGAAATCAGCTATAACTGGGCAGGAGAGAAATTTAAAGAATTTCAAGAGAATTCAAAGGAAAAAATATTTTTCAAAAAAAGAAAGAAAACAATCATCAGTTCTGCAAGAGGAACTCAGAGAAAATATTTAGAAAAATCTGAAAAAATAATTTCCAAACCAACAAAATTTTACATCACCATAAATAGAGGAACAAAAAAAGTTCTAGTGGACATACAATGAAAATAGAAAAAATAATTCCTCAATTAAGTAAATCAAAAGTTTTTGTTGTCAAATTAAGTTTCGCAGCATTGGGTATGACCTTAATTGGCTTGTACTTATTTGCAGATTATATCTAAATAAAATTAATTAAAACTAAACTAAATGAACAATAGTTGAAACACCACGTCTTTCAATTTCAATATCATTTTCCATTTCACAAATTGTTACAGTAAAGGAAATAACATCACGAGGTTTAGCTTTTTTTGCATGAAGTTTTAGATGAATGTTTAGTTCATCAAATTCTCCCAGAGGCAAATTGGTTTCTTCTAAATATGCACCACATGTGGACTCAATTCGAAATCTATCTTCTTTAAAATGATAACCAAGTTTCATTTTCCTGTTTTTTCTAGGATGACCCTTAACGACAACATCAATAATTCCAGGTCTTGTTTCAGTGTATCCAGATTTTTGATTTACAAAAACTCCAATTTCAAGAGGTTTACCAGCAGTAGATTCAGCCATTTTTTGAATTCCGTCGTTCATTACAATATCAATTCCTTTGATAGATTGTGCAACTTTGGCTATCCATTCATTTGTTCTATCTATTACTGCAGTAATTTCTGCACGCCGTCGTTTATCCTCATCTATAGGCAATTTGTAATAATCAACCCATGCTTCATAATCATGAGAAATATCCTCGATAAAATCAATGCATGTACGTTTGTATTCAGTCGGATCATTAGTTCTTTCAGATTCATCAGTATTAACACCATCATAATCTTGAGGCATTGCCATATTCTGAATGATCTATAGTTGTAAAAAAACTGATCCTGAATAAAATTCATTTTGTGTCTAAAGTAACACATTAATGAAAATTTATGAAAATCGTATTATCTTGAAATTAAAATCTTTCAAAAATTTAGGACT
Source organism: Candidatus Nitrosopumilus sp. (assembly GCA_036013185.1). Classification (GTDB taxonomy): domain Archaea; phylum Thermoproteota; class Nitrososphaeria; order Nitrososphaerales; family Nitrosopumilaceae; genus Nitrosopumilus. The sequence goes on from DASCQR010000083.1 coordinate 1,980, forward strand.
TGGGGTAAAAATTACAATTGCTGCAGTAATTGCAATTCTTGTTCAAGCATTTGGAATGATTTTGTTATAAAAAAATTCATTTAGATTTTAAAATTTTTAAAATGAATCATCATTTCTGATTTAAATTTACAATTTTGAATAGTTATTCTCAAGTTTTATTTTGAAAATTTAAAATTAATTAAATAGTTATCAAAGGGTGTAATGAAGCCATATCATGTTAAGACCACAAAGTAATTTGTATTATTTACTTCCAGCATTTCTTTCAATAATTGGAGGATTAATTGCTGCAATTCTTTTAAGAAAAGCAGGGCGTCAATATGACAAAAAAGGTAGAAATTGTGTAATTCTAGGAATCATAAGTTCGGGTTTTGCAATAGGTATGGATTACGTCAATGATACAACAAATATCCCAATGATCGAAGATTACATCAATACCAATGGGATGCTAGATATTTTAGGATGGTTTGGTGGTACAAGCATCTATGTTTTTCCACCCATTGTAATTGCATATTGTATTTTAGCTAAAATTATCAATCATTAATTTTAAAAATATTTAGAAAATTGGTTAATTTATGCTCAAATCAAAGAATTAGTAGAATAGTTATAAAAAAACGCTCCAATTTTTCACAAGAAAAAACTTGAAAATCGGCATAATCCTTAATTGTATCATATATTGAAGTTGCCACATGAGTCCTTCAAAAATTATTTCTGATTTTAAAAAAAATAAAAAAACGCATTCTAAGATTCGATTATACCTAATTGATAAAGACAAACACTATTTTCTAAATGATGGAGTTTTAAAAAAAGGATTTAATTCAAAATTAATAATTTCAAAAAACAGGGATAGCGTACTTTCTGCATATTCAAAAATGGCATTTTTATTTGATGAAATTATTAGATTAAGAATTGTTAGATCATCAAATGATTCAGATAGTACTGAATTATTGTATTTATTGAATCTAATTCCAATAAATAGAAAGATTAGAACATTTTTAGATTGGAAAGTTTTTTCTCCAGAATTCACACGTGATATGTCTAGACTTTTTGAAGTAAGAAACGACACCATACATTGTATTTCAATCAATGATGTAGTGTATAATCCAAAAATGAAAATTTCTCTTTCTTCTGCTTCTGGTTTCAAAAAATTCTCATCAGATTTTCAAAAAGCCTGGAAAACATTACTCGAAATCTATTTTGCAGAACAACAAAAAATCGATTTAGAGAATTAACTCAAACTATAAGAACGGTCCCCAAGATTGAAATCAAAGTGTAAAGTGAATATAACATGGCCTTTACTAGATGTCCAAGTTGTGGAGAATTGAGATTCGATAAAAAAGCTAATCGTTGTGGAAATTGTGGCTCTCAAATTGGAAATTAGTAACTTTTGTGCTTAAATTAATGATTATAATAGGAATTCATTAGATTACAGTTAATGATTTTTACAGAATTAGTGACAGATCTTCAAAATGAATTAAAAAAAGAACTTGCACAAATCAGATTTCTAATTAAAAAAAATCCAGGTTTAGGATATAACAGAATAGTTGAAATTGGAAAAGACGTAGGTAAAATGTACAACATCAAGTTAATCGTAAATTTTCCAAAAGAAGGCAGAATAGAAGAATATGAAATGTATGGAAAAAGAGATTTAAGTTTAATTGTAGATTATGAACGAAAGAGATTTCCAATGGATAGAGACATTATCAAACAAAAAGCAATTGAAATGTTAGGAAATGTGAAAACAGAAGATGCATACATGTATGAAGACAAGGAAGGAGTAAGAGTGTTTACAGATAATTGGAAAATTGACATCTTACCACACTCGGTACATATTTGGACCGAATTTGATGAAAAAGTTACAGCATTTTGTAATTGGTTAATGGAAAATGCATATGAAATGAAAAAGAAATAAAGGATCTACAGATTTTCTAATTGTTCAAGTAATGATTTAGCTTCAGAATTTTTTGTATCCAGTTTCAAAATTCTTGTGCAACAACCTATAGCTTCATCTTTTTGTTGTAATGCTAAATGAACGTTAGTTTTTAGAGTAAGCATTTCAACATCGTCAGGATCTAATTGAAAAGATTTTTCAAAATAATGTAATGCTTTTTTTGAATCATCTACAATAAAGTAAATACTTCCCATTATGAACATAAAATCTGCATCATCAATGTATTCAGATTCCAAACTTGCACCAAATACAAGAGCATCGTTATACT